>JAEWIW010000205.1 GCA_023386855.1 Bacteroidota bacterium
GAATAGCATCCCAAACTTTTCCTACCTGCTTGTCGAGCTTTTCAACTGCTTCGTAAAACTGTGGGCTATCTCCATGCATGTGTCCCATATCATCGGTGTATTCCAGGTAGATCCATGAAAGGGCTGGTGCTTTTGCGCTGATGGTCTTTGCTGCTTCATCGATAACCTTTTCATCAATCATATGCATGAAATCGCGTGCGGCATCATGCTTGAATTTTACGGTATCCAGTTCATAGCCATCGAAGCTATAATCGAAGTGCAGGTTTCCCGCTTCTTTCATTTGCTCGCCGATCAATTTAGTGCGGTTATCCTGCCAGCTCGAAAAGATAGCGATGGGTTTGTTAGGGTAATTGTTTTTGAACAGGCGGAAGATATTCCAGTAGTTATAATTGGGTGCGGCCACATCATTATCCCAGACATTATGTTTATTCACCCATGTGCCGGTCAGGATGCTGTTATAGCTGACCGCGGATATGGTGGGCGTTTCGTTATAAGTGCCCTTTTCGCCTCCAACAAAGGTGCGCAGGTAAGAACCTTTTGCAATGAACTTGTCGATGTTCGGAGTATTCAGTTTTTCCAGCACGTCGGCGGGAATACCATCCGCGATAATGAAGACAGCCTTACGCTCTTTTTGCTGCGCAAGAAGGGGAATGGAAAAGCAAAGGCAAACCAGGAAAGAGTACAGAATTTTTTTCATAAATGTTAATAATTTAACCCCGTGGCACGGGGTAGGGAAACCCCATTCTCATTAAATGCTTCAATGGCAAAATAATATTCCTGGTCGACAGAGAGGCTTTTGAGCAGCAGCTCATTTTTACCATATACCAGCCAGGAATTATACAGCTTTCCAGGTGCAATACCCCAGAAAACATTGTAACCCTGTGCGCCCGCAACAGGATCCCATGTGATCATGGCATCACGCCTGTCGGCCTTTCTTTCTACTTTAAAATGTTTTACTGGCGAGGGCAATTTACCATTGCCCTTACCGAAGATCCTTAGGCCACTAATCGCCAGATGTGGTGTAGGCACATGAATGTTCTTATAACGGACATACCTGACCGAAGATGGCATCGCCATTTCAACATAATCATTGGGAACATCGCTGTAACTGTTCTTTCGATCAACCAGTTCAACCCAGTTCTTTCCATCCAATGATCCTTCGATCAAATAACGATGGTATAAACCCTCTACCCTTCCATATAAATTGGATTGGTAATCGTGGTAATTGAGCTGGATAGCATATACAGTAGAAGGGTGTTGGAGATCAACCTGGATCCATTGCTTATCATCATTGTTGCTGGCAAGCCAGAAGGTTTTTACATTTTCATCTACAAGATTTGCGGCTTTGAATTCTCCAACTTCCGAACTGGCTGTAACCGGCTTATTGTAGTTGAGCAACATCCAACCCGTAAATGTTCCTGCCCTTCCCGGTTCTGCAGGTGCATAATGAGGGTAATCACCAAAATAAGTATCGCTATGCATCAATCCATCAGCATCGAAATAAGTTGGGTACATACAGATTCTTCTTTCCCAGTTCACATTCACAGAAACCGCCATGGAAGCGAAATGCCAATACATATCACCCGGACCAATCACTGTACTGCCATGACCAGCACCATTCATGAAGCCACCGGGTTTATAGGAAAAAGGATTGTTGGGCATATACTTAAATGGCCCTAATGGTGAATCGCTGGTATATGCACCATCCCCATAAACATTGAACTCGGTTCCCGGTGCGGCATACTGCAAATAATATTTGCCATTATGTTTGGTCATCCATGGACCTTCAATATAACCGCCTAAAACAGTATCACTATGATTCTCTCCAAACCGCTCCCAGCCGTGCTTTGCACCATCAAGGAAGAAAAGAGAATCAGTTTTATCATCGGGCCTGAACCTGTTTAAGCGATCAAGTTTTTTACCTCTTATTGAGTAGGTATTGGATGATCCCCAGTACATATAAGCCTGTCCATCATCATCTATAAAAAGATCGGGATCCTGGAGGTCGAATAAAATTCCGGGCGTTGCTTTCCAGTCGCCCTTCTTTGGGTCATCGGTATATAGCACGCTCATGGAACCTGAAGGATCACCCGCAACGTATAAAACCGAATCCTTGTAATTATGCGCTGCAGGCGCATTGGAGCCCTGGAAATACCATTTCTGTGGGGTGATAAAATCCCAATGCAAAAGATCTGTTGAATGCCAGTAACCCATGGATCGGGTGACGAACATATAATACTCATTACGGAATTTCACTACTGCAGGGTCGGCGCCCGAACGATAGGAAATATTATTATGCGCATTATAGATCATGTAGGTGTAATCAAGGTTCAATGGATTACAGTAAGTGCGCATTTGCATCGACTGTCCAAACATATTGTAAGAACAGAGCAAAAGGATGCATGCCGTGATGATATTCTTCATACCCTTAGTTTAATTGGAATGATATCATGTTGAACTTTCAAACATCCGCGTAATCCTTAAATTGGATTCGTAATCCACTTTTGAATTAGGGTACATGGGTTATCATGTAATCCTTAAATTGTATTCGTAATCCACTTTTGAATTAGGGCACATGGGTTACCGGCCATTCCAGAACAATAATAAGAAGCTATTGAACCGAGCGGGACTTTGTTGCTTTACGACGGTCACTTCGCTTTCTTATACCTTTCATGTTACGTGATGGAGGTCCTATTTGCAATTGGGCAAACACAGGGTAATGATCGGAAGAGAACAGTCCCTGCCAGCTTTCTGCCAGTGTTGCATGCTTGAGTACGGTGATGCCATCACTTACAAAAACATAATCAATGGGCTGATCGGATTTCTCTTTGCTTTCGAAGCCGGTGAATGTTCCATCCGGACCGAAATGTTTTTCCTTAGAAAGAAATTTTGAATCTTTCAGGTAACCAGTCACAATATGATAGGGATCCTTATCAGGTTCTGTATTGAAGTCACCGGTAAGGATCACTGGTGAATTACCGGCGATCTGTTTGATCTTTTCAACGATGAGTTCAGCGCTATGCTTTCTTGCTTCTACGCCGATATGATCGAAATGCGTATTAAAGAAGAAGAAGGAAGAAGCATTTGGGCCTGCATTTTTATCTTTCAGCTCTACCCAGCTGCAAACGCGAGTGATGGCTGCATCCCAGTCCTTGCTACCAGGAACCTCGGGTGTTTTTGACAACCAGAATGTACCTGAACGAAGTTCCTGGAAACGGGTGCTATCGAAAAAGATGGCTGAGTATTCGCCCTTTGTTTTACCATCGTCACGACCAACACCGGAAAACTTATATCCTGGCAGGTTTTGACGAAGATCCTCCATCTGGTTATGCAGTGCTTCCTGCACGCCAAGAATTTCAACATCATGAAACAGGATTTGTGAAGTAGCTTTCTCCACCCTGTTCGGCCATGCATTGATTCCATCACTGGCCACATTCAGGCGGATATTAAAACTCATCACGTTAATGGGCCGCTGGGCGCTAAGATTAAAAACAAAGAATAAACTAAAGGCAATTGAAAAAACTTTTTTAATCATGGATCTATTTTGAGTAAGTAAAATAAAATGGCTTCCAATTCCACGGTCCATTCAAAGTTGTACTTGGCCGTACCACGGACCTTCGGTCCTTGGGACGGCCGATCGATTACCCGGTCCACGGTCCATTCAAAGTTGTCCTTGGCCGTACCACGGACCTGCGGTCCTTGGGACGGCCGATCGAGCTCCCCGGTCCTTCACTAATCACTAGTCACTAATCACTAGTCACTAATCACTAATCACTTGTATTCAAACTCCGCTTCCTTCACCATTTCACTGCTTCCTCCAATGAACAGTTTAAATGCACCGGGCTCTGATACAAATTGCAGGTCGCTATTATAAAAACGTAACTGTTCTTCCGTAATCGTAAAGCTTACCTGCTTTGATTCACCGGCCTTCAAGGTTACCTTCTGCAATCCCTTCAATTCTTTCACCGGCCTTGTTACCGATCCTACAAGATCACGAATATATAACTGAACCGTTTCCGTTCCTTCCCTGCTTCCGGAATTGGTTACTGTTACAGATGCTGTGATCGACTTACCCTTGCCAAGGGTTTTACCCGATAGCTCAATATCACCGTAACTGAAATCCGTATAACTTAATCCATGTCCAAATGGATACAACGGCGTGTTTGCTACATCAAGATACTTGGTGGTATATTTTTGA
>JAEWIW010000277.1 GCA_023386855.1 Bacteroidota bacterium
GGTGCTGGTCGCTTACGAGTGAACCTTTCTGTGCTACATGGTTTCACAGCACATGACGAAGTGCCGCATGTAACAGGTGGGTAGCGGAATGGTGAAGCGCGATCTTTTTCCTTCTTTCAACATTGACAGTGGCCGTAACCTCCCCATCAATTTCCTTGGGAAGTGAATCTGTAAAATGGATGATAAGGTCATTTTCTTTTTTAGTATCTGTCACCTCTATTTTATCACCATCAAAATCCAGTATGCCTGTATCCCCAACCTGACCACCGCTCTCAGCGTAGAAAGGTGTTTTATCAAGCACAACCTGGAAAGATTCTTTTCCTTTGGCCATTACTTTGCGGTACTTGATCACCGATGCCTTTGTTTCGAGCGAATCATAACCCACAAAGGAAACAGATGCGTCATTATTTAGTATCACCCAATCGGCGGTTTCCAATGTTCCTGCCGCGCGGCTCCGGTCTTTCTGCTGTTTCATTTCGCGCTCAAAGCCGGGTTCATCAACAGATAGCTGCTGTTCACCCGCGATCAGCCGGGTAAGGTCGACCGGGAAACCATAGGTGTCGTACAGTTCAAAAACTTCTTTCCCTGATAGCACTGATGATCCTTTGGAAGTTTCACTATGGATCATTTCGTCGATCTTCTTCAGTCCTTTTTCCAGTGTTCTCAAAAATGCTTCTTCTTCTTCCCTGATCACTTTGGCCACGAAATCCTGCTGCTGGAACAGTTCATTGAAAACATTTTCAAATTGTTTAGCCAGCACAGGCACCAGTGCGGTAAGCAGTGGTTGCCTTATGTCGAGGTAGGAATAATAATACCTTACGGCCCTTCTCAGGATCCGGCGGATCACGTAACCAGCGCCGGTATTGGAGGGAAGCTGGCCGTCGGCGATAGTGAAGCAGATAGCCCTAATATGGTCGGCGATGACCCTGAAAGCCACGTCCTGCTTGCTATCGGTTCCGGTATATTTTTTACCGCTGAGTTTTTCCGTTTCGGCAATAGTGCCCGAGAACAGGTCGGTATCGTAGTTGGAATGTTTACCCTGTATCACGCGGACCAGCCGCTCCAGGCCCATTCCCGTATCAACATGTGTTGAAGCAAGCGGTTCCAGTGTGCCATCTTTCAGGCGGTTGAACTGGATGAATACATTATTCCATATTTCAATTACCTGTGGATGGTCTTTATTGACCAGCAGGTTACCCGGCACCTTCCGGATCTCTTCTTCCGACCGAAGGTCGACATGTATCTCCGAACATGGACCGCATGGGCCGGTATCGCCCATTTCCCAGAAATTATCTTTCTTATTGCCGAATACGATATGATCTTCTGGCAGCAGGGTTTTCCATTTGGCCAGCGCAACTGTGGATGCAGGAAGGTTCTCCTTTGCATCGCCTTCGAAAACGGTTGCGTAAAGCCTATCCTTTGGGATGCCGTAAACTTTTGTCAACAGTTCAAAGCTCCATTCGATGGCTTCATTCTTAAAATAATCCCCAAAGCTCCAGTTACCCAGCATCTCGAACATGGTATGATGATAGGTATCCACGCCCACTTCCTCGAGGTCGTTGTGTTTGCCGCTTACCCTCAGGCATTTCTGGGTATCCGCTACCCTGGGGTAGGGCGGTTTTTTATTGCCGAGAAAATAATCCTTGAACTGGTTCATACCCGCATTGGTGAACAGCAGCGTAGGATCATTCTTCACCACGATAGGCGCGGATGGTACGATATGGTGGTTTTTGGATCTGAAGAAGTCGAGGAATTTCTCCCTAATCTCTGCGCTGGTCATCATAATACTTGGTTGTATGAATTTGGCTGTTGAAATTATTTGTTACTTTCGGCTGCGTAAAATGTGGTGCAAAAGTACGGAACGTACACCGATTGTAATTAAGCCACGCAAAACGGAAGGTCATTTTTGGCTAACTGTTTTACTGAAGGTTAAGTTCAATGAAGAAGATCAAATATTTCTATAATACCAATACCCTCCGTTATGAAAAACTGGAGACCCCCTTACGCGTCAAGCTGTTGAGGGTGTTGGGTTTTATCTCTTCGGCCATTGTTACCGCCATTATCATTGTATCCATCGCATACCGTTATTTCCCTTCTGCCAATGAAAAGAGGTTAATGGAAGAAAAGGAGCAGCTGGAAGAAAACCTGATGGTGCTGAATGCTCAAACGAATAAGCTGGCCCAGCGTATGGGTGAGCTGGAAGAAAAGGATAATGAAGTTTACCGGGCCATTTTTGAAGCCAACCCCATTCCTGACAGTGCAAGATCCAGGCAGATCGAGCAGGCTGCCGAACTGGCTACCGTAATGAAAATGAGGAAGACCGAACTTGAAGAATCTATAGTGCAGACCTTACAGGTTCTCGACAGCAGGATAAATGTACAGGAACAATCTTACCAGCAGATCGCCAGTTATATCAAGAATAAGGAAGACCTTTTGGCTTCCACCCCGGCCATCCAGCCGGTGAGTAACGAGGATCTTAAGCGGGTGGCTTCAGGATTCGGTCGCAGGATCGATCCCATTTATAAAACTACCAGGTTTCATGCAGGACTTGATTTTACTGCTCCACAGGGCACCCCTATCTATGCCACCGCCAACGGGGTGGTGCAAACAGCGGGCAACCTGGGCAATGGCTATGGCAACCACGTGGTGATCAACCATGGTTATGGATACCAGACCCTTTATGGACATATGTACCGGGTAAAAGCAAGAAGAGGTCAACGGGTGATCCGAGGCGAGATCATTGGTTACGTGGGCAGTACGGGGAAGTCCACCGGGCCGCATTGTCATTATGAAGTGCATAAAAACGGAAGGCCTATGGACCCTGTTTATTTCTTTTATAACGACCTCACACCCGAGCAGTTTAACCGCATTCTCAAGATGGCAGCTGCTTCCAATCAAAGCTTCGACTGATAAAGATTTTACTTATTCATGAGAATTACCTAAGGGTTTATTTGCAGCAGGGATGTAATTTCGCGTCGTGTTCCAGGCTCCCGACATATTATCTGTGGCTTATAAGCAGCCGGTGATGTACGAATCGCTGGAGTTGTTGCAGGAAAAAGAGCAGCAAACCCCGGGTTCTGTGCAGTATAGCATCAGGCGTTACCGCCGTTTGCCGGGCTGGAATATGGAAGATACCGGCATGGTGGTATATTCCTATAAAAAGAATGACCCTGCCAACCACCTTGAATTAAGGTTTTGTATTTCGGGCAATGTGTATTGTAACCAGAAAGAGATCGAATGTGAGAAATGCCAGCTGAAGATCAAGGCTAACTGTGTTCAGCGTGTTGACACCATTGATGTTTTGAGCTTTAGATTCAGCAACGCACATCTATCTCAATTTGTAAGGCCGGCAACTGAAGATCCTTCATTGATCAACGAAGTGCTTGATTTCAGGCATCCTTCTTCTTTCAGCCGCATACTTTCCCTTTGCTCCAAAACCAGGTCGGTGCTGGAAGCCCTGCTGAATCATAGTTATAGCGAATCGCTGGAGAATATATATATCAATGCGCAGATGCAGATGCTGTTACTGTACAGCATGGAATGCATGATTGGCGACAGGGAAGAAATGTTCCAGTGTAAGTTCCTGGCCAATGAAGCTGATCGTGAAAAGATACTCAAGGCCCGTGAAGTGCTGATACAGCATATCGGTGAACCGATCACCATCAGGGAACTGAGCAGGAAGGTAGCCATCAATGAATGTTACCTGAAGAAAGGTTTCAAGGAATTGTTTGGCACTACTATTTTCGATTTTTACCAGGGCCAGAGAATGGAACACGCCAGGTACCTGTTATATGAAAAGGGATTGAGTGTTACCGATGTTTCGCTGATGCTGGGTTATTCTTCCATATCCCATTTCTCCACTGCATTTAAAAAGCATACGGGCATCAAGCCGTGTGAGTTATTGTTCCCTTCAAAAGCATAAGGAAAAGTTTTACATCCTTAGGTTTTCTACCTGAAATTATATTTAAGCAATATGGCCTGGAACAGTTGATTCTATTGATTATTCTGTCTAACTTGTTTCTCCCGAAATTAAATTGGAATTGCTTGCCGACTGGTCAATGCCTTTGCCAGGTACTTCTTTCTTTTCTTAATTAATCAGGCGCTCACGATTATTTTGGTTGAAGGTTAATATCCGCCCTATGCGGTCTTTTGTTCATTAACCTTAATACTTTATCAATGAAAAAGAATCAGCAACACGAAGAAAGTTCTTCTTCCGGTATGTCGCATGCTTCACCCAAAACCGGGATGGGAAATGGAAAAACTTCCGCGATGGGAGGCGGCATGGCCAAACCATCCCCCATGGGCCAGGGAGGAATGGGGCAAACTGGTATGAAATCGCAAGGTGGAAGCATCAAAGCAGGTAATGACCTGGGCAGGAAAAATCAGCCCCAGGGTGGAAACATGCCCGGCTCAGGATCACGTGGTGGTGGTATGCCCGGAAATGAGCCCATGGGCAAAGGCATGCAGGGAATGGGTTATGGTATGCCTGGCGATACCGGTGGTGCAGGATATGGCGCGCAAAAAAGTGGAATGGGTGGTGAAGAAGGGGGTGGACAGATCCCGGTGCTGGTGGAAGTAAGGATGCCCTCACAACAATCAAGGGGAACTGCACTTGATATGAGTGCCGGGCTTGAAGTGTCAGGGTTCCAGGTAGACAGCAGCTATGAGCCTGTGCCCATGGTGGTGGATACGAAAGGATTAAGCCGCGGTATTGCCGGCGAAAGCATAATACGTGAAGAACAAACCATGATCGTAAGAGGAGTGGTGGATCCTTCCCGTATCGCTGAGCTCGAGCGTCAGCCGAACGTGGTAAAGGTTTGGAAGGATTCCCCGATTGCACCTTTCCAGTTTAATGCTATGGAAGAAGCAGTGGCTGAACCAAAGCTCAGGGAAAAAAAGGCGCCGGGTGCCTTTGTGCTGAAACAGCAGCCTTCACTGGCAACCTGCCCAATCGGAACCTGTGATTGCGATCCTGGAACGCCAAAAGGAACCATTGCGGATGTGGCCAGCTACCTGGGTGTTGACCAGATCTGGAATGCGGGTTTCCGCGGGGAAGGCATTGTTGTAGGAGTGGTTGACGGAGGTATCACGGCTGCAGGAAGACCGATCAGTTCTTCTGATACCGGCAATCCATCCTGGCCAAATAAACTGGTGCCCAGGGTTATCGGTGGCTGGCCTACGACCAACTGGGGTACTACAGGTGTTTCCTGGGGATGGCATGGTAACATGTGTTCAACAGATGTGCTGGGCATGGCACCAAATGCACAGGTATATGATATCCGCATAGCGGAAAGCACTATTTCAGCCACTATTTCCTCTGCGCTGAGTGGCTTCCAGTGGGCAATCGACCAGCACCGGGCCGACGGAACACCGCAGGTTCTTACCAACAGCTGGGGTATGTTCCAGAAGGTGTGGGATGAAGCTTATGCTACCGATCCTAATCACCCCTTTACCCGTAAAGTGGTGGAAGCGCTCGATGAAGGTATCCTGGTTTTATTTGCTGCAGGTAACTGTGGCGGTACTTGTCCTGATGGAAGATGTTCCTCCGATAATGGCCCGGGCAAAAGCATCTGGGGTGCCAATGGACATCCCAGGGTGATGACGGTAGGTGCGGTCAATAAAGATGAATCCTTTGTGGGATACAGCAGCCAGGGGCCAGCGGCGCTCGACCAGTACAAGCCTGATTTCTGCTCTGTCACTCATTTCACGGGATTTTTCAACAGCGATAGTGGAACTTCTGCAGCCACCCCTATATGTGCCGGGGTAGTGGCTTTGCTGAAACAGGCCAATCCTTCGCTGACCCAGGACAGGGTAAAAACCGTACTGAAATCCACTGCCAAGGACATTGGTCCTGCTGGTTTTGATTTTCATTCCGGCTCGGGCATCATCCGTCCGAAAATGGCGCTGGATACACTGGTGGAAACTCCATCATTACCTGGTCCGGTGGTCAGTTGGGGACCCGACAGGCTGGATGCATTTGTGATAGGAACCGACAGGGCGCTGTACCATAAATGGTGGGATGGCTCAAACTGGGGACCGAATGTTACCGGTTATGAATATATGGGAGGTATAATCCAGGGCAGGCCCGAAGTCATCAGCTGGGGAACAAACCGGCTGGATGTATTTGTGAAGGGAACTGATAATGCGCTTTACCATAAGTGGTTTGGAGGTGCTGGCTGGGGCCCTTCTATAACTGACTATGAATACATGGGAGGAATTATCCAGGGGCACCCGAGGGTAGTATCCTGGGGATCTGACCGGCTTGATGTATTTGTGGTGGGCACCGACCATGGGCTCTACCATAAGTGGTGGGATGGTTATGCATGGGGCCCATCCGTGACCGGTTATGAATACCTTGGTGGTGTGATCAATGGATCGCCTGAAGTGGTATCATGGGGAAAGGACCGGCTCGACATATTTGTTGTGGGAACCGATGGCGCCCTTTACCATAAATGGTGGGATGGAACCAGCTGGGGCCCTTCCATAACCGGATATGAGTATATGGGTGGAATCATTGTTGGTCAGCCAAAGGTGGTGAGCTGGGGTGCGAACCGGCTTGATGTATTTGTTATTGGAACTGATTCGGCATTATATCATAAATGGTGGGATGGCGCTAACTGGGGACCATCGCTCACCGGTTGGGAATATATGGGAGGAACTATTATTGGTAATCCTGAAGTGGTATGCTGGGGACCGGAAAGGCTGGATGTATTTGTAGTGGGTACCGACTCAGCGCTGTATCATAAATGGTATGGCGGAGGATGGGGACCTTCCATAACAGATTATGAATATATGGGAGGTGTTATCAATGGTGATCCAAGGGTGGTAAGCTGGGGACCGGAGCGACTGGA
>JAEWIW010000282.1 GCA_023386855.1 Bacteroidota bacterium
CCTGGGGCAATGGCAAACCGGGACACTGGTAAACCTGGAAAGATGCCTTCCCATGAATGGCAGGCTCGACGGGCACTTTGTACAGGGCCATGTTGATGCAACAGGAACCTGCATGAATAAGGAAGACCGCAACGGAAGCTGGGAATACCGGTTTCGTTTCCCTGAAAAATTTGCCGGGCTTGTTATTGAGAAAGGATCCATCAGCCTCAACGGCATCAGCCTTACCATCTTTAATGTCACCAACAACGAGTTCGCAGTTGCTGTGATCCCGTACACATATGAACATACCAATATTAAAAAAGTAATTCCAGGCTCAGAAGTGAACCTGGAATTTGATATAATCGGGAAATATCTTTTAAGGAATCTCTCCCTGGAGAATAAGGAATAGCTATCGCATCAGGTACATTTTTCCATACCCGTTATTGAAGAACCTGTCGGTTTCATCACCCTTAGCGGAATATTTTTCCATCCTTTGTCCATTTAGCCTGGATACCACCCTGTAAAGGTATACGCCATTGGCAAGTTTTTGTCCATACTGGTCGGTGCCATCCCATTTGTATTCCGTGATGTTACGGCCAATATTCAGCGGGCCTAATTCCTCACGGGTGATCTCTTTCACGATCTTACCAGTTACCGTAAGGATCTGGATCTTTATGTTTTGCGGAATTTCTGATCCTGTTATGGTGAAAACAAATGCAGTAGAAGTACTGAAAGGATTCGGGAAATTGAGCATATTGGAGATCATTGGTTTACTGATCACCCTGAATCCCACACGGTATTCGGTTTCACCGGCTTTATTTCCACTCCTGTCCTTTCCTTTAACGATCAGCTCATAATCATCGCCTTCCGGGTTTTCATTTGTAAAACTTGGATAAAAGTCAAGGGTAGCTGTATTATCAGTACCCGCAACGGCAGGTGTAAATCTCAGTGTATCAGAATCTACTTTATAGGTCCTTATGGTTCCATTTGGATATTTAACCTGCAGGGAGGAAACCGCCGTGTCGTTCAATAACATGAATTTTGACTCATCCTTTAAACTGATCCGGATATGCGGCTTAGCTGAAACAATATCCTGGTTGAGAATATGTACGCCATCAAAAGTCACATCCATCACAGGATTTACTTTATCGGGTCGTACATAAAAATTGCGGAACATGAAATTATTGAACCTGTATTGCTCCGGTTGTGCATCCGGGTTAACATCAAGGAATACCATATTGGATTCCGGCAATGAAGAAGTTTCAATATCATAACTCACCACTAGTGAATCATTCCCTGCAAGCGGTTCAATCTTTGATGGAACAATCGTTTGCTTATTATTATTCCTGTCGGTGATCACCAGCTTATACTGGATACTGTCAAATGCAGCTTTACTAACATTCCTGAAGGCAATCCTGAGCTGGTTAGGTTCTCCAAGTTCAACAGTATCTTTCATATTGAACACCATTTTGGGTTCAAGCACACCCTCTGGTACTTCATCATATTTTACCTGCCAGTATTTTAACTGGAAGGGACTATAATGATCATGATCACTGGCATACATTTCGAATTTTAGTGAAGGATATTCTGCAGCAGGAATAAAATCCAGCGTGGTATCCAACTTAGCCTGGCTGCTTTGAAACAATAGCACTTCATTAAATGAATCATTGATGCCATAAACGGAAATCATTACGGAATCACTTGGACTATCATCTTTAAAGGATCCATCCCAATGCATGCTTTTCCATGCTTTTGCCGGGCCAACAATTTCGGAAACAATTTTTCCTTCAGGGCTAACACTATGGAAGTCCACTTTCTCTGAAACTAGATCCAGTGGTGATACGCCCACGGCCTGTTTCTGGACAGTCCATGCACCATCATATCCTTTGGTGAATACGAATATGAAAGGTATGTTCCTGTAAAAAGAATCGATCTTCGTTAAACCAATGGAAAGGAACTTATGATAAATGGAATTATTAGATCCATACAATGCAGTATCCGCTTTCCACTTATCAACAAACTCCGGTTTTGAATTAAAAGTCATCGATCCCCAGTTAAGCATGGTCACCATGGTACCATTAGGAATACTATCGAGAAAATCCATCGTACGCTTACGGAAGTCCGCACGATTGTAATAAAAATCAAACAGCATCTGTTTTACAATACCATTATCAGGACAAACAGGACTAAGGCTTCCATACTTCCCGGTGGTTCCATAAACTACATTGTTGATATTTTTTCCGGAACGCAGGTCAAATAACAAAAACTCGAAAGAATTCAGGTAGGTTCCGCAACCTCCCTGAAAAAGCAAGGAACCATTGAAATTAGACGTATTAGAACCATAAGGATACAGGCTTCCTTTAAAGGTTGCAGTATTGAATAAAGGATCAAATTCAAATTCTCGCGCCGCATTAATTTTCATGGACTCAAATGAATTCTTCAGGTACTGGAAGAAATGCGACTGGTTCCATCCCATAGTACTTTTTGAAATATACACAAAGGACGACTGGTTCCAGACTGGCTGGTTACCCTGTTCAGGAACCGGTGCCACTCGCCAGTAATAAACAGTTGAATCCATATACGCAATGCCTGGTTCCATTTCAAAAACACCACCTTTTGAAGTAATGGTTTTACTCACTTTCAACGGGCTGTTGAACAACTGCGTTGAATCTATTTCAACCATATAGGTTTTCTCAGGAGTAAAGGGATTTGCAGTGCTTGCAAAAAGTTTTTGTGAAGGATCATTTACAATGGCAAACTGGTAAGGATAAACCGGTCTTGCTTCATCCTCATAAACAAAAAATTCTGCGGTGGCCGAATTATTATTTTCCGCCATTTCATTTATTGCATTTTCAGCATCCAGTTCAACAATGATCTTGTTGGATCCTTTATCCCTCGTAACCATTATTGGCACATTGAATACAAGTGAATCGACTGCCCTGATACCAGCAATTTTCTGGTTGAAAAGAAATTCACTGGTTCCATTGGGGAACTGCCTGCGAACAGTAACCATCAATGAGTCACTCACCGCCTTTCCCAGGTTATATAAGTCAACTTTTAGCTGGAAAGATTTATCCGCAACACTGATAAAGGAAGGATTTAATTTAATCTGTGAAGCTTCAACAACATAATCAGGCTTAGGTTGTGTATTGATCCTGATAGCAGGATCTCCATGAACCGTGATTTGTTCTGCATGCATCCTGGCATAAAAATCATTAGGTGAAGTGGCCTGTATCATCTGGCCCAGTGCATCGCTGTTTGTTTTCCCAATTGTATTTCCATAATCACTATGACCGATCGACTTATACAGGTTATCGAGATATACATTCAGGTAATTGACAATACCAAAATGTGAACTGGCCATAAAAGCAATACTGCCACGCTGCTTAGCCAAAACAAATTTTTCCGAAAGCGTTTCATTCACTACCAGTCGCTGCGGGTTATAAGTGTAGAAGTTACCTGCATTACATCCGTTCACATAAAACACCGGGTACTTTCCCTGGTTATTATAAGTATTAGGATTATCAAGGTTGAATTCAAGTGTAGTGGATGATGAGTGACCGAAATAGGTAAGTATACTGATACCCTCTTCAAACAGTTGGGCGATCTTATCATTATTAACCTGTTCAACAGGGTTGGTAGAAGTTTTACAGAAAGTATGCACATTTCCACCAAACAAGGTATCTGCAATCAGGTCGCGGTAATCACCCATATAATTACATAAAACTGTTCCGAGGTAAGGATCTGTTGAACCGGTAACATGAACAATGTTCTTCATCCAGCTACGCGCTTCAACGGTTTGCGGGGCATTCCTTTGAACAGCTTCATATTCCTTTGCCTTTTCCAGGTAATCTTCAATTTCCTGTGGTGATACTACCGATAAACGACCAATGGGAGTAAGGGCTACTGCACTTGCACCATCAGCGGAACTCAGCATATTATCAGAAGCCGGGCTTCCAAATGTTGGCACCAGGTTAAGCATCTCGATATCGGGCTTCGACTGGTTGAGTGTATATTCACTATAGGTCATACCCCTTCCAACCAGGAATACAAACTTTGGTGCTACATTGAATTTTTGCCTTGCGTACCGTAAAAAATTCTTGATGGATAAAGGATGCTTTTTTATTCCATAGGCAAACTGGTCGACCAGTTCATCGATATCAATAATCTTTGCATTGAAACCGCCGCCTTCGCCCGAACTACGGTATACACGGTAATCCTCTACAGGATTCTGACCATTCGCTCCATTGAACAGCCTGCTATTGGAAATGATCAAATAATCGCCCTGGTTGGATTCGATCGTGAACTGGGTAAAATGCTTTTCTGAAAGTTCACTGATGGTATTGATATTAACTGCCTCCTGGCTTACCAGAACAAATTCATGTTCGCGGTCAAAACCGGGAATGGCAAAGCGAAGTTTGCCCGCAACTTCCTTATTGGCAACAATCCTGTTCCCGAAAGTAAGGTCATACAACACGGGTGTTGAAGTACCGAAAACAAAATTGGTAATCTCCAGGTAGTATCCGTCATTCTTTGCAGGAAGTTTAAACTGGAAATTTCTTGTTCCTCCAAAATTGAATTTCCTGGGATAGGTAAGTTCATAATAAGAAACCACCATCCTGTCGGAACTAACCGTAGAAGTATTGGTAAACTGGAAAGCTGCAGAATTGGTTGAAATAAGACTGGTTGGAATTTCAATGGTAGTGTTTACATCATTGAAATAATCCATCACGGTATCCACCAGCGTGGTGGCATTCAGTGATGCCCTGAAATTACGTGTATTCAATGCACTGCCTGCCGCACCCATCCGGAAGATGGCGTTAGGAACCGAGGTTTCCACGAATAAATTGGAATGCACTGCAGGCTTAAGTGGAGTTTCCGGGCGGATATCAGCACTTGACCAGAATTCACCTTTGTCGTATGAAGAAGAATAAAGGTACTCCCCTACCACCACTGCATAACCGGGGTTGATCTTTGATTTATAATTAGTACCCACAGTATGCATGAAATACTTTTCGGGGGCCAGCGTATTGGATGCCACATCATTGGCCTGGTCCATATACTGGAACCCGGTTTTATTTGTATTGACACTCAGGAAATAGACAGCAGTATCAGTTAGCAAACTATATTTCGTGGAATGTTGGAATGCCGGGTTCCTGTACATATCCCGGTCGGGCTTTCCATCATTGGGTTCGCCCCAGAATTCAAGGTAACCATCGGAAGGAAGTGTTCCCGAAGAAACAGAGGGATAAAAAGGTACCTGTTCTCCATTCTTCCAGAGTTCAAGGTACTCGACCCCCGCAGTTCCAATCCCTGCTTGTTGCAGGGCTGATTGAGGTATCCTGTATAAACCTGCTTTTCCAACCTTGAATTTATAATAGGTCTGGTTAAAGCGGATCCACTCATTATTGAATTTCTGTGCCTGTGCAGTGAAGAAACCAAGTATCAGGAACAGGGGTAAAAATCTTTTCATACGAAGGGGTTTCCTTAGGTTCATGGGGTATTCGGCTTAGGCTCTTTTTTGCGTAGGTCTAGTTTAAAGGAAAATACATGGGTGTAAAGGGGGTTCGACTGGTTAGCCAGGTTCGTGAAAGCATAATCGATCTGAACACCTGCGATCCTGAAACCTGCACCTATGGAAGGTTGGTAGATCCATACTTTCTTCTGGTTGGTTTCATCTTCATCATCAAGTGCTTTCTGGAAATTGTTAATTCCTGCCCTTACCATAAATACATCTTTCCAGGATAGTTCCAATCCAAGTTTAGGATCCATGCTTACGGCACTTGACGAAAGCACGGTATTTCTTCTTCCATCAAAGGTTAGATCCAGGTTGGTTTCGGCAAGCAGGTCAAGGTTCTTGTTCAGCCTGAAATTATAGGCCGCACCAAGAATAAGCCTTGGAGCCGTCAACTCTGTTGATTTAACCGGGATATCGTTTTGCGTTACATAAAACACTTCACGCATTTTCTCATCAAGGTTAAAAGACCATGCATTGAAAGTGGTGGTCACATCGCGCGCTACAAGTCCGAATTTCCAGCGGTTGGCTTCAAACTGGACGGCTGCATCAAAACCAAAACCCCAGGCCTTGGTGAAATCACCCGCTTTACGATGGATCACTTTTGCATTGATTCCAGCGTTCAGCTTCTTTCCATTCTTCAGGTCAACCTGCTGGGCAAGTGAAACAAGGAAGGCATAATCGGCCGATGAAAATTCACTGATGTTACTGAAGTTAATGGTACCGTCGGGTTCTACAAGGAAGATGGTATTTGGGATATTATCGACTGCAAAGCGAAGCAGCGACAAACCCAGTACACGTTTATTGTCTTTAAAGGGAAGGGCTATACTGGCATAGTCATATTTACCAATGCCTGCAAAATATTCGGCATGCATCAGGTTCAGTTGGGGATGGTCTTTGACATGGACCAGGCCCGAGGGATTCCAATAGCCTGCTGAGCCATCATTCACGGAAGCCACCTGCGCGCTGCCCATGGCTAACCCTCGGGCACCCGCACCAATGTTCAGAAATTCATTGGAATATTTTCTAAACTGGCCAAATCCATGAAATGATACACTGCTGAATGCCAGCAGCAAACTAAGGAAATGGATTTTTTTCATTAAGTCGATTTTCAAATAAGCAATTGCCGGCGCTGGTTAAAGCTGGTCTTCAAAAAGGTACATCGGGCAAACGCCAAGTAAGCGAAAATATTGCATATTCCGCCTTGTAACTCCCCATATCCTTACATTTGCAGGGTTTTCCTCTAAACAACAACATATGAATCTTATAGAAGAATTAAGATGGAGAGGCATGCTCCAGGATATCATGCCCGGTACCGAAGAACAGCTCAATAAAGAAAAGACCACTGCATATATAGGCTTTGATCCTACAGCCGACTCCCTGCATATCGGGAGCCTGGTTCCCATCCTGTTGCTTGTTCACCTTCAAAAAGCCGGGCACCAGCCGATCGCGCTGGTTGGCGGCGCTACAGGTATGATCGGGGATCCCTCCATGAAAAGCGAGGAACGCAACCTGCTGAACGAGGAACAACTTGCCATCAATGTCAATGGCATTAAAGCACAATTGGAAAAATACCTCGACTTCGATCCTTCCCACCCGAATCCTGCCCTGATGGCCAACAATTACGATTGGTTCAGGAACATCAGTTTTATAGACTTCCTGCGCGATACCGGCAAGTATATTACGGTGAATTATATGATGGCCAAGGATAGTGTAAAGAAAAGAATCGAAGGAGAAACAGGAATCAGCTATACTGAATTTGCATACCAGCTCATGCAGGGATATGATTTCTTCTGGCTATACCAGAACATGAACTGCAAATTACAAATGGGAGGAAGTGATCAATGGGGTAATATCACCACCGGAACAGAACTTATCAGGCGTAAGGCCGGCGGTGAAGCTTTTGCCTTTACCTGCCCGCTGATCAAAAAGGCAGATGGAGGAAAATTCGGAAAAACTGAAAAAGGAAATGTATGGCTCGACCCTGCTAAAACAAGCCCCTACCAGTTTTACCAGTTCTGGCTGAACGCTTCTGATGCTGATGCTGAAAACTGGATCCGCATATTTACCTTTCTTTCAAAAGAAGAGATTGATTCCATCCTTGCCCGTCAAAAAGAAGATCCATCCTCCAGAACACTTCAAAAAGCACTGGCCCGGGAAGTAACGGTATTTGTTCATGGTGAAGAGGAATACCAGAAAGCGGTTGACACCACCGCAAAACTTTTTGCAGCACAGCATGCCCCTGCCGAAGAATTAAGTATTGAAGATCTTGAGTCGATGGAAGGAGTGGTGAAATTTGATTATGACCAGCAAAAAATTGAAGAAGGCATTGATATCGTAAGTTTTCTGGCTGAATCAGGCATTCTTCCCAGTAAAGGCGAGGCGCGTAAGCTTGTACAGAGCGGTGGTGTAAGCATTAACAGAAAAAAGATGAGTGATGTATCCTTTAAGCTTTCACCAGGAATGCTTTTACATCAACATTATCTTCTTGTTCAGAAAGGAAAGAAAAATTACTTCCTTGTAAAAGCAATAACTACTGTTCAATAATCATTTATTATTTTATTGAAGAAGCCTGTTGGAACGGATCATTTCTTTCCAAACAGGCTTTTGATTTTTTCGGTAAGGCCACCACTACTTTTTTTCTTTTCTTCCCCCAGCAGGTAAGCATATGGCTTCAGGCCATCAATATGATCAAATATGATCTTTGCAATTCCCATTAAAGGAATAGCGACCACCATGCCGGCAATGCCCCAAACCATTTCACCAGCAATAAGCCCGATGATTGTAGCCATTGGGTTTAAGTTTACTTCCGCTCCTACTACCAGCGGTTCAAGGATATATGTTTGAATGAACTGGACTGAACCATATGTAACCAGTATGCCGATTACCATATTGATATCTCCACCCTGGACCAAGGCCATCGTAACCGTTAGTGCAGTTCCTACCAGGTTCCCAATGAAAGGTACGATCTCGAACAAGCCACATAATATGGCAAAGAAGATAGCATTCTTTACTCCAACAATAGTGAACCCGATTCCATACATGATCCATAATCCAACAATCATCAGGGC
>JAEWIW010000302.1 GCA_023386855.1 Bacteroidota bacterium
GTGCATCCTTCATAAGGTTATCAAGCGTTTCTTTTGGAAGCTTGTTAAAAGCTTCATTAGTGGGAGCAAACACGGTAAAAGGACCTGCATTTGATAATGCATTTACCAGTTGAGCCTGTTTTACAGCGGCCACAAGAGTGGAATGATCAGCGCTGGATGCTGCTACCTGTACAACATTCCTTTGCGATACATCATCCTGGACATTTAATTGTCCTACTTCACCGGTAGATGCGGGAGCAGCGTCAACAGCCTGGTTTTCCTGTGTAGCTTCTGAACAGGAAAAAACTGCGCATACACTGGCAATGGCCAGCCATTTTTTGAAAGCAATCTTAGTTGTCATGAACCTGGTTTTTAGCGTTAGATTTGGCTACAAACATATAGAGCGGCTATAAGGTATCATATGACTTTCGTCATGATAATAGCCCCAATCAACTGTTTTTTCACCGATCCAGGTATCAGCAATAAGATTTTAATTCATTAAGGGATTCAGTTCAATTTCAGCCAGGTCAACAGTGGAATAATTACGAAGTTCCTTATACAAGGTATCCCTTTCAATAGGCTCTCTTCCGGCCTGCCTGATAAGGGTTACCAGCTCCGCGGTATTCATAGTTGGGTTTTGTTCTTCTGAACCAGCCATGGCGTAAATTTTTGTAGAATCGTCGATAGTGCCATCGATATCATTCACACCAAAGCTGAGGGTGAGTTGGGCATTATGTCTTCCCAACATCGGCCAGTAAGCCTTTAAGTGTTTAAAATTATCCATGTATAACCTGGCCACTGCATACATCTTCAAATCCTCAATAATGGTTGATTCGGGAATATGGCTCATGGCATTATTCTGGTTGCGGAATTTAAGCGGTATGAAAGTATTGAAGCCACCGGTTTTATCCTGCAGGCTTCTCAGTTTTTCCATATGATCGATCCTGTGCCAGTATTGTTCAATATGACCATATAACATGGTGGCATTGCTTTGCATGCCGATATTATGTGCTGCTTCATGAATGGCCAGCCACCCTTCTGCATCAACTTTATCTTCACAGATCTGCTTGCGGATATCGGGATGAAATATTTCGGCGCCACCACCGGGTAATGATTCAAGCCCTGCCTGCTGAAGGTATTTCATTCCTTCCTCTATACTTACTTTGGCCTTTCGGAACATATAATCCAGCTCAACAGGTGTAAAGCCTTTGATATGCAGTTCAGGGCGATGTGCTTTTATCTTTCTCAAAAGATCGGCGAAGAATTCAAGGTTTAACTTGGGATGTACTCCACCAACAATATGAACTTCGGTTACGGGTTTGCCATCATATCGCTTAACGATATCCAGCATTTCATCATTACTTAATTCCCAGCCTTCTTCACGATGGGCATATAATCTTGAATAGGAACAAAAATTACAGGAGAATACACAAATATTCGTTGGTTCAATATGAAAGTTCCTGTTGAAATATGTCCGGTTTCCATGTTCCCTTTCCCTTACAAAATTGGCCAGGGCACCTAAAAAAGGAAGACTTGCTTTTTCAAATAAAATAACTCCCTCTTCGGGATTGATCCTTTCTTTATTGATCACCTTTTCTGCAATATCCCTGATCACTGAATCCTTTTCTGCACCGATCAATGTAGCTATAGCTTCTTTCATTTTGTTTTTATTATGCGTTCTGTAATGACCTTACTGGTGTAGGTCAGTTTTACCTGGTAGATCCCGGGGGGATAGGATTTCATATCCAGTTGCAATTCTGATGATGCATTGCCGCCATAAGAATTGGCCTGTAATATTTGTCCCGCCTGGTTGAAGATCTCTATCTTTTTCAAATCATCAGGTGCATTCCAGTGCCTGATGATCAGCCTGTCCCTGGCAGGGTTTGGATAAACCAGGTAACCCTTCTCCCTGAGTTTGGCGGGTAAAATTAAACCATAAACATTGATTTTATCAAGGTAAAGGTTATGACCTTTGTTAGAGCCCATCCTGATAATTAACTGGAAAGGGTTATTTATGCCAAAAGAGTCGGTGATATTCACCCTCAGGTTCTTCCATTCATGTTTTTCGGGAATAAATCCAATAGTGTCACCCGGAATAAACAAAGGCAGGTTACCCTTTATGGTTTTAAGCCCATTACCCCAGTTTTTGTATAAGACCTTGAATGGGGTGCTGCAAGGCGCTGAAAGTAATATTTCAAGGGTATCGTTGGTGGCACCCCCAAGGCTGCCAGGATAGGCTATATCCATTGAAACGTAGATGGAATCCGGCTTTTCGCTAAATTGAAGGGGAGGGAGCAGGATAGCGGATTTTTTTTCAACTGAGGTGCTCACCTGGTTCTGCATCAGCAGGCTTGCCTTACCATCGCTTGAAGCCAGGGTTGTCCTTTTCCATGAGTTGATATCGTAAGACATGGTGGAATAAGCGGCTGCTTTTGGATCCTTTTCTTCAAAACTTTCCGCATAATTATTATTCAAAACATTGACTACAGAAAAGGACCTGAACGTTGCAGGAAATGAATCCACCAGCAAGGCATCCTGACCAGGAGGGGCTTCCAGGTAAAGAAATGCTTTAAAGTTGTGCTGCCCTGGCGGGGCTGGATAGTTTCTTCCAGGTGATATATTTATTTGCCGGCCTGGCAAGAAGGAACCTGTATAGGTTATGGTATCGAGGGGATGATCATCAAGGAAAATCCGAAGGTTAATGTTGAAAAGCGTATCCATGGAACGATTGACCAACACATAAGAGGGATTAAAACCAGTACCACAGGTACTTCCAGGAAGAATTATATTTTCTATGGATGCCGCGATCCGGGCAGCAACTGGTCCCTGGAGTTTTATAGCTGCAACCCGGGTTTTCCAGTTTGATGATCCGTACATGCCACAAAACCAAAAAGTGGAGTCATCGGAAGGGTCAACCACAAGGTCGCTGTAATCGCCCCAGCGGTAATCAATAGTTCCGTATCCATCTCCTTCAACCAAAAGGGTTTCAGGATAACTCATTTCATTTTCCGGGTCACCAGCATTCCTTCCGGTAAATAATAAACTGGCAAACCTGCCCGGTCCACTTGCATTATAGGCCAAAACCACCTGTCCCTGCTGATTGATATTGATTGCGCCCATAAATCGACCGTCGCTGGAAGGAGCAAAGGTGGATTGCTGGAAAACTGACCATTGCCCTCCATGTTCTCTTAATTCATACCAGCGAATCCCGGCCTGTGGCAGGCCCCATGGATAGGCAGCATCTACCGTATGGTTGAACACTATTGCACTGTGCGAATCGAACTCCCGGTAATATAC
>JAEWIW010000349.1 GCA_023386855.1 Bacteroidota bacterium
GTCCAGGATATGTAAGGAAGGAACTGTTGCTGTACAGGAATTATTCGGGGTATATTCTTTTCCACAGGTACACCAGATGATCTCTACCGTATCTGGAAAAATAAGGGAAGGTCTTTCCTGGGTGGAGGCTATAAAAGCCAGCTTTCCCATGGGGTCAATGACTGGTGCTCCCAAGAAAAGAGTAATGGAGCTGATTGAGCAATATGAAAGAACCAGGCGCGGGCTTTTTTCGGGCGCTATTGGTTATGCAGATTCTGGTGAAAATTTTGACTTCAACGTGGTGATCAGGAGTATACTTTATAATTCTTCGCTCCAATATCTTTCCTACCAAACCGGGTCTGCAATTACCTATTATGCTGATGCTGAAAAAGAATACGAAGAATGCCTTCTGAAAGGAAAAGCGATCAGGAGAATTTTGGAAGGAGAGTAAACCAAGACCGGGGACCGCGGACCGGGACCAGGTGCTCGATCGGCCGTCCCAAGGAATGAAGGTCCGTGGAACGGATGCTCGATCGGCCGTCCCAAGGACCGAAGGTCCGTGGAACGGCCCAGGACAATTTTGAAAAATAAAGGACCGAGGACCAGGCTGGCTTTTGGGTTTTCATAATTAGAACATCTCCCAAAAAGCGATTTTTTAGCTTTTCAATACTCAGGATGAGTGAACGAGTAAGCATATCAATACGAAAGATGAGTGAACGAGTAAGCCTGTCAATACGAAGGATGAGTGAACGAGTAAGCCTGTCAATACGAAGGATGAGTGAAAAAATTAACCAATAAAAAAGTACTAATTGGATTTCCCCTTTCTGCTAAAAAAAGAGAGCCTATCAGTCAGGCTCTCTTTTTTTTATATTATAATCGGATAAAAATCACTTTCCTGTCCCCGGTCCATTCTTGAAGCCCCGGTCCATTCCTGAGGTCCTTTTATTTTACAGCCAGTTCGCTATCCTGCAATTTATTATTGGCAGTTTCACTGAGCAGCCTGTTCACTGATTCTTCCAAAATATGATATTTCTGCGCAACAAACATATCCATCTTGGCGGGTGGGAGATGCAATTCATACCTGTTCTTTGCCGCTGCAATAACCATGTCGAAATTGGGATTATAGCGGTTGAATTCTGTAATATCCATGAGGATATATTTTGCGATCACTTCTGAATGGTATTTTCCTGCGATCTCTATTTTTCTTGCTTCCCTTTCTTCCTTATTGGTAAGATTTCTCAGGATCACCTGGTGACTCCCGATACCAACCTGTTCCTGGGTTTCTTTTTTGGTGAGAGTAGTGATACCACCTTCCCCTTCAAAAACATAATGGGTGCCGATAAATTTCTTAACATGCGTGCGGGATTCTGCAGGAAGGAAGTATTGTAATTCCCAGAAATTCCTGCTGCCGCTTTTTTTCATGGCATTATAAACAACACCGGGACCACCATTATAAGCCGCGATCACTAACAGCCAGTCGCCAAACTCGGCATAAAGGCGCTTTAAATATTTTGCAGCGGCATGGGTGCTTTTGACCATATCGGTCCTTTCATCATAATTGCGTGAAACCTTCAGGCCATAATTCCTTGCGGTGGCGGGCATGAATTGCCAGGGCCCTACTGCACCTGCCCAGGATACGGCCGAACTGCGCAGCTTGGATTCGATTACAGCAATATACTTGAGTTCTTTGGGAAGGCCGTTCTTAATAAATACGGCATCCATCATGTTGAAATAGGGACGACCCCATTCCTTCAATTTCATGAGATTACCAGTCTGTTTTTCCATATAGTCCTGGACAAAACTGATGGCTTTGGGATTAAGGCGAACTGAATTGTAACGGGTGGAGGACCTTGTAACAACTTTACTTTTCTCGAAAAGATTTTGAAAGCCATCGCGGGGCGCTAAAGAATCCTTCCCGCGGGAAAGGGTGGTGGTGAAAAAGGAATCGGTCAAAGTGGTTGATCCCTGGAAGAAAGCCGTCGATGATACCGGGCGGATTTGGTCTGCATCGCTGGCTGCATTACCGTGGTTATTGGAGTGGGCTATTGCCGACGACAATAACAGCATCAGTAAAGAGCTGAGAATTAGGTTTGTTTGCATCATCTTTCTTTTTGTTCAACAATATCAACCCCACAGAATATGGAAATGGATGATGGCTTTCATAGGGGGCACACGAAAAGCTGAACAGGCGGGTTGAAAGGTTTAATGGTTTTTCGACACCTGAGAGCCATATTTCGTTAGCCAGAGTTCGGACAATTGCAGCAAATATAACTCCTCGAATCGGTTTGTCATAACCTGCAGCCCGAATGGCATGCCATTACTATGCCAAAAAAGAGGGAGAGAAATGGCAGGGATGCCTGTCAGGTTGGCAAAAACAGTAAAAATATCGGCCAGGTACATGGCGATGGGGTCGTCATTATTTTCCCCGAGTTTAAAAGCAGTTGAGGGGGCAGTGGGTAATATGATAGCGTCGAATTGCCTGAAGGCCATGTCTATACGATCGCTCAAAAGTTTTCTAACCTGTTGGGCTTTGGTAAAATAAGCGTCATAATAACCGGAACTTAATACAAAAGTGCCCAACATGATCCGGCGTTTTACTTCCTTTCCAAAACCTATCGAACGGCTTTCTTTATACACTTCTTCCAGTGTTAAATCTTCCTGTTTATTCCTAAATCCGTACCGGATGCCGTCAAAACGGGAAAGATTCGAAGAGGCTTCGGCTGTGGTCAGCACATAATAAGTGGGAACAATATAGTCGAGCAGGTCAAATTCAATGGGCTCAACGGAATAACCATCTTTTTCCATCTTGTCAAGGAAGTTCCTGATCGAATGGGCAATTTCAGGATCCAGTGCCGGGCTTTCGAGTGCTTCCTTAAAATAGCCGATCTTTTTCGGGATGGGGGAGGAGGATGATTTTAATTCACCTGCATAATTAGGTACCTCCCTTGGAGAAACAGTACTGTCAAATTCATCCGGCCCGGAAATGGTTTCCAATACTAAGGCCAGATCAGGAATATTTTTAGCGAATATGCCTACCTGGTCAAATGAAGAAGCATATGCAACCAATCCATAGCGCGAAATGCGGCCATAACTGGGCTTGAGCCCGATGATACCGCAAAAATCCGCAGGCTGGCGAACGGAGCCTCCTGTATCCGATCCAAGGCTTACCATGCAAAGGCCGGCCTGAACGGCAACGGCCGATCCGCCGGAGGAACCACCGGGAACCCGCTGGTTATCCAGCGCATTATAAACGGCTCCATAAACAGAATTCTCATTGGTGGAGCCCATGGCAAATTCATCACAATTGGTATTGCCAATAATGATGGCTTCAGCATCGATTAATTTCCGGATGGCAGTGGCAGAATAAATGGCTTTGAATCCTTCCAGGATGGAAGAACAGGCAGTAAGGGAATGTCCTTCATACGATAGCACATCCTTGATGGCAACGATTACCCCGTGTAATTTCCCCGGCTTACGCCCGGCAGCGCGGTCATCATCCAGTTTCCTGGCCCTGTGCAATGCCTCCTGTTCATAGATTTCTATGAAGGCATTCAGGTGATTATTCTCACGGGCTTGCTGCAGGTAGTGTTCAACTGCAGACAGGCAGGTGACACGACCATGCAAAAGATCTGCATGATATTGCTCTATGGAATCGTATGAAAACAATTACCCTTTACAAGAAATTAA
The DNA here is from genome assembly GCA_023386855.1 of Bacteroidota bacterium. Classification (GTDB taxonomy): domain Bacteria; phylum Bacteroidota; class Bacteroidia; order Chitinophagales; family Chitinophagaceae; genus Flavitalea. The sequence continues at coordinate 3,667 of JAEWIW010000349.1, forward strand.
GTGAGAGATTAGTGTTGGTTGGTAGAAGCAGCTTCTTTTTCTTTTTCAGCCATTCCTTCTTCGATCTCTCTTTTAACATTGGTCTTGGCATCATTAAATTCCCTGATGCCACGGCCCAGTCCTCTCATGAATTCAGGAATCTTACGACCACCAAAAAGGATCAGAACGGCAAGAATAATAAGGATCCACTCGCTACCACCAGGCATTGAAATGAACAACAGGGATGATGTATTTGCTAACATGTTAGAAATGTTTTTTCGGTTGAGCTACGAATGTACGGTTTTTTGATATTCGCGCATTTCATTTAACAATGGATATTCTTTGAGCAGCCAATTCATTAGTATTACCAATACCTGTTAGCTACACATCCATGCCTTTAAAAACATAGTTAAGAGGGAAGGAAAAAAAGAAATTATACCTGCAATCTGGCTTCAGCCGAAAAAAAGGGAAGGAAAAAAGAAATATTTACCTGCAATCAGGTGTCGGCTGGTAAAAAAGAAGAGGCTGACTCTTGATGAGACAGCCTCTGATATACTTAATGTACAATAGCTTACTGTGCAGAAGCAACTGCCATTCTTTTTTCCTTGATCCTCGCACTTTTACCACTACGGCTACGCAGGAAGTAAAGTTTTGCACGACGAACCCTACCTACTTTATTCAAAGCAATAGAGTCGATATTGGGTGAAAACAGGGGGAAGGTTCTTTCCACTCCGATTCCATCAGATATCTTTCTTACGGTGAAGCTAGCAGTTTGTCCAGATCCCTGGCGCTTAATCACATCGCCCCTGAAGCTCTGAATACGCTCCTTACCACCTTCTACGATCTTATAGTTAACAGTTACGTTATCGCCAGCTTTGAATTTTGGAAATTCTTTCTGACCGGTTAACTGCTCATGTACAAATTGAACTGCTGGGTTCATGACTTCAAATTTTAAGGGAGGCAAAGGTAAGAGTGAACCTCCTCAATTCCAAATTTCTTTTTATTTATTCCTTACAAACCAGTGTGGTGGTGCTTTTCAGCCTTACCGGGCCACGTTCACTGCTCGTTTTTCCCTGATCACGGTTACCTTGATCTGCCCGGGAAAGGTCATTTCGGTCTGGATCTTCTGCGCAATTTCAAAAGAAAGCCTGTCGCTATCCGCATCACTTACTTTATCTGCTTCAACGATCACCCTGAGTTCCCTTCCAGCCTGGATAGCATATGCTTTTTCCACGCCCTGGTATGAACAGGCAAGGTTTTCAAGGTCTTTGATCCTTTGCAGGTATTGCTGCATGATCTCCCTTCTTGCTCCTGGTCGCGCACCACTGATGGCATCGCAGGCCTGGACGATAGGAGAGATCACGTATTGCATTTCCATTTCATCGTGGTGAGCACCAATGGCATTTACCACGGCAGGGTTCTCCCCGTATTTCTCTGCCAGCCTTGCTCCTAAAAGAGCATGGCTCAGCTCGGTTTCCTCATCAGGTACCTTCCCAATATCATGAAGAAGACCTGCCCTTTTAGCCAGCTTGGGATTCATTCCCAGTTCGGATGCCATGATGCCGCAAAGATTAGCCACCTCACGGGAGTGCATCAGCAGGTTCTGGCCATAGGAAGAGCGAAATCGCATCTTACCTACAATCCGTACCAGTTCCTTATGCAATCCATGTATGCCGAGTTCAATCACCGTACGCTCGCCAATTTCCACCACCTGCTCTTCGATCTGCTTGCGGGTTTTTTCCACGATCTCTTCGATCCTGGCCGGGTGGATCCTCCCGTCGGATACCAGCCTTTGAAGACTTAACCTGGCGATCTCCCTGCGCAGGGGGTCAAATGAAGAAAGAATAATGGCTTCAGGAGTATCATCCACGATCAGGTCTACGCCCGTTGCGGCTTCGATTGCACGAATGTTCCGGCCTTCCCTTCCAATGATCTGCCCCTTGATCTCATCACTTTCCAGGTTGAAAACAGTGATGGAATTTTCAATGGCCTGCTCTGCAGCCGTACGCTGGATCGACTGGATAATGATCTTCCTGGCCTCTTTGTTAGCCTTTTGCTTGGCATCATCAATGATCTCCTGCTGAAGCCCGATAGCCCTGGTATGCGCTTCCTGCTTCAGGCTTTCTACCAACTGGGTCCTGGCCTCATCAGCCGTTAGCCCGGCGATCTTTTCCAGCCTGCGGATATGTTCTTCCTGGTGTTTCTCTAACTCGGTTCTTTTCAGGTTAACTACATCTATCTGCTTGTTAAGGTTTTCCTTTATCACATCATTTTCCTTAACCTGTTTATCCAACTGGTCAAGCTTCTGGTTAATGCTTTGTTCTTTCTGGCGGGCCCTGTTTTCTGCATCACTCAGCTTCCTGTTTCGATCCAATACTTCCTTATCGTGTTCTGCCTTGAGTTGTACGAATTTCTCTTTTGCTTCCAGTAACTTCTCCTTCTTCAGGGTTTCGGCATTGGCCTGTGCATCGGAAAGTATCTTCTGCGCCTGCTGGTTGGCATCGTCTATTTTACGTTGAGTATCCTTGGCAAAGATGAACTTCCCCGCTATTATTCCAATAACCAGGGCTGCTACACCTATAATAATCGTTATGGGTTCCATTGTTTTCTATGAGTTTAAATTGTTTGGTTGTAAAACCAGTCCTCCCTATGTGTTGGTTTTTATGCATAGTAAGACATAATTTGGCGAAAATACAAAAAAAGGGTGGTCATTAAGGTGTCCTATGCCTTTGATATACTATTAAATACATCAGTGGTAGGGTATTTCCCGATTCAAATATTAAATTGCCTTCTTAAAACCTTAGCGCATGCGCCATTTTCTTTCCGGCCTCCTTGGCCTTATTCTATTTTCTGGTTCCCAGGCACAGCAAGCCGGCGATAAGCCTTTCAGGCTCGATGGGGAACTGAAGAACATTTCCAACGCCCAATGGGTGTATTTCAGTTATGTAACAGACGGCGAACGAAAGACCGATAGCACTGAATTAAAGCAGGGCAAATACCAGTTCACAGGTTCCCTTGCTGAGCCGGTGATCGGCCGCCTTTCAGTAACCTATAAACCTGATGAAAATGGCAATAAAGTGCCCACAGTGTATAAGCGCGACCAGGCCATCGTTTTCCTGGAACCTTCCAGTGTAATTAAAGTACAGAATATTGATTCCTTCAGCAATACAAAAGTGAAAGGGTCAAGGGCTCATGTGGCTTACCTTGAACTGCAAAAACAGCTCAGTGCAGTAAATGAGCAGAGTGAACAATTAAGCAGGCAGTATAGTGAACTGTATAAACAGAAAGATACCGCTGCCATGAAAAAACTGGAACCCCGGTTTGAAGTGGTGGATTCACTTATGAAAGATGTGTATACCGCATACATCCGGAAGAATCCTTCTTCACCTGTTGCTGTATATGCCCTTAACCAGGCAGCCGGCTGGGATATAGATCCCGACAAGGTTTCGCCTTTGATGGAACTGTTACCCGCAGCTACCCGGAAGCTTCCTTCTGCAAAGGTTTTGGAGGAGAAATTGGAAACTGCCCGTAAAACCGGCGTAGGAAGAATGGCTATGGACTTCACCCAGAACGATACACTGGGTAACCCGGTTTCTCTTTCCAGCTTCAGGGGAAAATATGTGCTGGTAGATTTCTGGGCAAGCTGGTGCGGCCCCTGCCGCGCTGAAAATCCAAACGTTGTGGATGCTTTCAACAAGTACAATGAAAAAGGTTTTACCGTTTTAGGGGTATCGCTCGACCGGTCAAATGCCAAGGACAAATGGTTAAAAGCGATCCATGATGATAACCTCACCTGGACCCACGTTTCCGACCTGCAATTCTGGAAGAATGCAGTAGCCGTTCAATACGGCATCCAGGCTATCCCTCAAAACCTGCTGCTCGATCCCCAGGGAAAGATCATTGCAAAAAATCTTAGGGGAGAAGCCCTTCAGAAAAAACTGGCAGAGTTGCTTCCATAAAAATCTTAAAATTACCATGACTGGCTTTTTAAGGCCGGTTATGTTTAGCTTCGTAATCACTAAAAACAACAAATGAAAAGGATCTTCCTGGCAGCGGCACTGATCGCTGCAATCGGTACCTCTGCCCAAACCGTAAACAAAAAAATCGCCCTCGACAAGGGCCAGCAGATTGAACAGGTAAATAAAGTATCTGCACTGATCACCCAGGAAATGATGGGACAAACCATGGAGATCAGCATGGAATCCAATATGACTTCCCTTGTAGAAGTGAAGGACAGGGATGCCAATGGTTTCAAACTGGCCAGTACCCTCAAGAAAATGACCATGAACATGACTGCCATGGGTAATGAGCAGAAATTTGATTCTGACAAGCCCGAAGATATGAATGGTCCTATTGGCCAGGGTCTGAAAGATAAGATCAACGTGGCAAAAGAATATGCTGTAAATAAGGAGGGCATTGTAACTGCTGCACAACAGAATTCAGCAACAAAGGCCGATCCCAATTCCATTATGGGAGGCATGATGAATGGCGCAGCAGATGAAAAAGAAGGCGCACAGTTTTCGGCGCTTGCCAACCTGCCTGCAACCGGTGTTAAGGTTGGACAAAGCTGGAGTGATTCCACTACCGATGGTGATTCCAAAACCATCAATACCTATACCCTTCGCAGCCTTTCAGGCAATGACGGTATTGTGGATGTAAAAAGCAACCTGGTGATTAACCGCGAACTGGAACAGCAGGGAATGACCATGCAAATGGCCATGAGTGGAAATATTACGGGTGAATACAGTTTCGACGTTAAAACCGGTGTGATAAAAAACAGGAAAATGAAAACCGTTGCTTCAGGTACAATTGATGTAATGGGACAATCTGTTCCTTTAACGCTGAACAGCACACTGGAAAGTACCAGCGCGTTGAAATAAACGCCTGGATGGTCTTTTACTGAAGGCTTTTACTGAAGGCCTTACTAAATGGCTTTTACTGAAAGGCAATTACTGAAAGGCCCGGGCTAGGAAAATTATTTCCGGTCGAGCAAGGCCTCGATTGCATCAAGTTTATCTTTCAGCTCAATATTTTCAGGGGATCCTTCCGGGGATCCCTTTATTGTTGTGGCATACCAAAGCAGTACCATGGCCACATAATCCTGCATATCCTTACCGGCAAAATTGGTCTTGAAATCCAGCAGTCGTTCATTGATCACCTTCACCGTTTTCCTTACGGTCTCCTCATCGGAAGGGTTTATCCTGATCCGGTAATTCCTGTCCCCGATCACCACATTTACCGCAATTAACTGGTCCATATTTGCAGATATTAACTTAAGAATTATATTTATACCTGATTAGCGAACCTTAACCACAATCCAAATATATCCTTGAACAACTAAATATATCCATTATGATCGCTAAGGTTAAGTCTGCTTCCTTCATCGACAGCATGAAGATTGAATTGAACGACTGCAATGGCAAACCCGTAAAAGCCGTACTTCTCGACGAAACAGGAAGTATCTGCAGTGAAATGGAAACCCGCGTTAATGAACCGATTTCCGAACTTACCTGGAAAGGACTCAATGATCTCCCTTACGGGGTATATACCCTGGAGCTTACGCATGGGGCTGAACAGTTCCGGGTCAGGATCGTCAAACGGATCTGAACTTATTCGCCCAGCAGGCTGATGCACCGGTCTATTTCCCTGATATAAGCATTCAACCGTTTTTCCAGTTCTTTTTTGCCAGTTATATCCATTTTGCCCGAAATTGTCCTGAGTACTGCAACCGATTGTTCGAGTTCCTGCAGTTTCCCAGCCTGCTCTTCCTGTTTTTTAAGAAGCTGTTCATTTTCTTTCTTCAGCTTCTCATTCTCCCTGAGCAATAGATCATGCTGCTTCAATAGCAATTGAAGCTTCGACTTAATCCTGGCAAGTTGATCTTTTTGCTCCATGGTTTATCCTTTCCTGATCTCTGCCTGCAGATCTTTTTCCAGTACGTTCATGATCTTTCCCATCATGGCATCAATTTCCTTATCCGTCAATGTTCTTTCTTCATCAACAAATGTGAAACTTAGTGCAAGTGATTTTTTATCTGCTCCCAGTTTTTCACTTTCAAATACATCAAACAGGTTAATGGAGGTCAGCTTCTGGATCTTAGCCTGGCCAATGGTTTGCTCCACTTTTCCGTATTCCATGTTTTTAGGTAGAACGATGGAGAGATCGCGGTATACCGGTAATTGTTTAGGGAGTTCAGTATACCTGATCTTTTGATCTGCCGCGATATTCATCAGTTCATCCCAGTACAGGTCTGCAAAGAACACCGGTTGCCTGATATCAAAACGGTTGAGTTCCTGCTTTGAAACAATGCCGATCAAACCAATAGTTTTATTGCCATGGTGAATGGTCAGCATGGCATCATGTTTTTCATTGGCGCTTTGCTGGAAGTTAATAGCAGGAATACCCAATTGAAGCAGGATATTGCTCACCTGTCCCTTAAGTAAATAAAAATCCGCGGGAACCGATTTCTGTCTCCAGCCCGCTTCTGCACGATCCCCTGTGAGGTATAAACACAAGTGCTGAACTTCTTCATACTGTGTATCAGCTTTTTTACTGTAAGTCTTTCCATATTCGAACAACTGGAGATTGTTATTTTTCCTGTTCAGGTTATAAGCAATGGTTTCCAGTCCGGTTTCCAGCATGGAGGGCCGCATGATATTATGCACAGCACTCAGGTTATTGAGCAGTTTCACCGCATGTTCAAGATCCTTTTCATCAAAGTAGGCAGCATTGGTGATCGAGTTGGTAAAGATCTCGTGGTATCCCAATGCAGCAAGATGATTGGCGATCTTCTCCCTGAAATCATGTTTATAACCCTCATGCTCAACCGAAGGAGAAATGGTAATAGAACTGGGGATCTCGATATTATCCAGGCCATCGATTCGCATGATCTCTTCCACAATATCTGCCGGCAAACTGATGTCGGGTTTACTATAAGGAACGGAAACGCGGATATCATCAATGCCTTCCTTGTCTATTTCGAAGCCCAGCGCCTGCAATATTTTTTTTACGGTATCAGGATGGTAATTTTTTCCGCTCAGTTTTTTAAGGAAATGATATTTCAGTGATACCTGTGTCTTTTCTTTGGGATCGGGGTAAACATCCACGATCTCAGAA
>JAEWIW010000393.1 GCA_023386855.1 Bacteroidota bacterium
CGCCACTACCATCATCAGTATCTTGCCCTGGTTCTTTTTCAGGGGAAAGAGCGCGAGCAAGGATATCACCAAAATGGCACCCACGTCATTGGCTGCATTGAGCCATCCAAAACCAATAGCATCCACATGGAGGATATCTCTTGCAAATACAGGCACAAGGGCAACAGCGCCACCAAATAAAACGGCAAAAAGGTCAAGGCTTAGGGCACCAAGCACTTCTTTTGTTTTATAAACAAACTGCAATCCTTCCTTTACGCTTTCCCAGGTTTTTTTCTCCGCTTTCTGCAATACCGGCGGTTTGGAACTTATACGCGAAAGGAGGAAAAAGGAAATAATGATCAGGCTGCTGATCACGATAAGGGTTCCTGTATTCCCGAAGAAGGCGATAAGAAAACCCGCGGCCGCATGCCCCGATACAGAGGCAATAAGAAAGGTTCCTGAATTCAGCGTGATGGCATTGGGCAACAAAAATTTCGGAACCAGCGAAGCAATAGTGGCATTGAAGCTGGGCCCTGAAAAAGCACGGATAGCGCCGGTACAAAAAAGCGTGAAATAGATTCCGCCAACCACCAGTGATTTACCAGCCAGGTTGAAAAAATACCCCGTGGAAATAAAGGTGAGCATCAGTGCGCAACAGGCATAGAGTGCAACGGTAACCCTGATCATTTTGCGCTTGTCGGTAAGATCGATCACATGACCCGCATAAAGGGCCAGGCTGAGCGCAGGAACCACTTCCGACAACCCTACGAAACCCAGTGCCAGCGGGTCGCGCGTGAGTTCATATATCCACCACCCGATCAAAGTTCCGATCATCCTGATACCCATGATGAACAGGAAGCGGCCCACCAGGTAGTTTTTAAACTCCGTATATTTCAATGCTGTGAATGCGGTGATCCGGTCGCCGGTTCCTTCTACATGATCGTTCGTTTGTTCTTCCATTACATTACATTTAATCAGGCAGGCTAAGGAAATGTTGCCCTTCGCTGTATTCCCTGTCTAACGCGTCCATGATGGTTTGAATATGCAATTCATTATTCAGGAAATCGGCATTGGATGCATCAACGAAAATGGTTTTTATATTATGCTGCCTGATGTAGTGCGTATAGGTTTCCTGGATATTAAAAAGATAATCGTCGGGTATGGACAATTCATAAGGCCTGTTTCTTTTGCGGATATTCTGTTGCAATCTTGAAACGGGCACATGAAGATAAATCAGCAACTCAGGTTGTACCAATTGCTGGTGAATGATCTCGAATAATTTCTGGTAAAGCCTGTATTCTTCTTCGGGCAGGTTCACTTTTGCAAAAAGCAGGCACTTGGTAAAAAGATAATCGGAAATGGTGATGGTCTGGAAAAGGTCCTGGGTATGGATCAGCTCCTTGAGCTGCTTATACCTTTCGGCCATGAAAAACAGTTCCACTGGAAATGCATACTGGTCGGGCTTTTCATAAAATTTTGAAAGGAATGGGTTTTCTGCAAACTCTTCCAGCACCAGCCTTGCATTGTAACGCTGAGCCAGTATATTGGCCAACGTAGTTTTCCCTGCCCCTATATTCCCTTCTATTGTTATGAAATTATACTTCATCAACAAGTCTTTTTACTTCCAGCCTGTCTTCACATTCAGTAAGTAGTTCCTGCACTGTTTTTTTCAGCACAGGGTGAACCATGCCAGGTGCTATCTCATTTAATGGCTCCAATACAAATTTCCGGTATTGCATTCTTGGATGCGGTATTTCCAGGTTATCGATATCTATCACCGCATCATTATAAAACAGGATATCAATATCAATTGTCCGGGGTCCATACTTTTCAGTTCTCTGGCGCCCCAGCTGGTGTTCTACATCCAGTATGCGTTCCATCAGTTCAGGCGCTTCAAGCGTGGTTTCCACTTTCAATACCTGGTTTAAAAAATCATCCTGGCTGGTAATTCCCCAGGCAGCGGTGCGATACAGGGAGGAGCGGCAGACGATCGTACCAATATTTTTACTGATCAGTTCGTTTGCTTTCTCAAGTGTTTGTTTTACATTTCCCATGTTCCCGCCAGTGAGCAGGTATGCCTCATTCATGGCCGCAAATATAAGTGGTCCAATGATTGCTTGTTTTACTGTAATCTTTTTATTCTATGTGGATAGCACCGCCGATATATATTCTCGTGATCTGCGTTGAGATCCTGATCAGCAATTACCAGGATAAACCTGTATACACCTGGAAGGAAACCATTACCAATTTTTATCTTTCTTTACTCAATGGTGGACTTGACCTGTTGATCCGGGGTGGTTACCTGTTATTGCTCAACTGGTTCTTTCAATTTCACCTGGTCAGCTGGGAGCATTCGCTGCTTTACTGGGCATCCCTTGTGGTGGCTATGGACCTCCTGTTCTACTGGCTGCACCGGATGGAACATTATTGCCGTTTATTCTGGGCAGTACACGTAACCCATCATTCCTGCGAAAAAATGAATTTTTCAGTAGCCTTCCGGGCCTCGGTATTCCAGCCCCTGTACCGCTTTATATTTTTTATTCCCCTGGCCCTGCTGGGATTTAAACCCATCGAGATCCTCTTTGTATATTCCCTCACCCAGTTCTGGTCAATTTTTGTTCATACCGAATTCATCGGTCGACTGGGCTGGATGGAATACATTTTCGTTACCCCCTCCCACCACAGGGTTCACCATGCCTCTAACCAGCTATACCTGGATAAGAATATGGGTATGTTCCTGATCATCTGGGACCGCATGTTTGGAACTTTCCAAAAAGAAATTCCCGCGGAACAATATGAACCCATTAAATACGGCCTTACCACACCCCTGGAAAAAAAGACGCCGGTGAACATCATTTTCCATGAATGGAAACGGCTTGCCCACGACCTGGGAAGGCCCGACCTTTCCGGGCGTCAAAAGTTAAAAATCCTTTTCGGCAGGCCAGGAAGCCCGGTAAAATGATGCATGCTGGTTCGATTGACCTAACTTTGCCGCCCATGTCCACGGCTATTCCCTCCAACTGGCAAAAGCGTTCCCTGGAACGGCAAAAGCAATACCGGCAAATGCTCCAGCGTGCCGATAAAAATAAAGTGCTTAAACAACTGCCTGCCCTCCATGAAGAAGCTTTTGAAAAAGTAGACTGCCTCCTGTGCGCCAATTGCTGCAAGGGTTATTCCCCCCGCTTTAAAACCCCGGATATCAAAAGGATCGCCCGCTACCTGCGCATGAAAGAAGGAAATTTTATCGATACCTACCTTCGGCTCGATGAAGAAGGCGATTACGTGGTCAAATCAAGCCCCTGTCCCTTCCTGGGGGCCG
>JAEWIW010000396.1 GCA_023386855.1 Bacteroidota bacterium
GGTGCTATACAGGTGACAGGAGCAAGGAATTATAATGCAAGTGGGATAAACAGTTTTGAATACCGGAGCAATGCAGACCAGTTCACAGGTGATGGACTGCCAGCAAATATAAATGGCAACCTTGTTATTAATAATCTTGCAGGGGAAACCGTCAATCTTCAAAGTGCTACTCATATTCTTTCCGGGGGAAAATTGTTACTTACGAAAGGGTATTTAGCAACTGTTGGAGAAAATGTGGTTACCCTGGAAGCAGGAGCCACTGTGGAGGGAGGATCAACAGCATCCTTTGTTGATGGGCGAATGACGAAAATCGGTAATACAAATTTTACGTTTCCTGTAGGTAAGGCAGGACGATATTCACCTGTAATATTGAACAATGTAAGTGGTCAGGCCTTAACTGATGAATATTCAGCAGAATATTTTCCCGGAAATCCAAAAGCGACTTATAACGGTGACCTCTTAGGAATGGTAAGGATCAGTTCGGTTGAATATTGGGAGGTGGAACGGCTTGCAGGTGCGGGCACAAAACAGGTCAGTTTTGGATATGGATCGCATAGTGGGGTATCAAATCCCTCCACTCTTGTGGTGGCCTATTTCGATGATGTTTACTGGCAAAATTATGGGAAGGTTTCCGTAACAGGAACTGCAGGCAGTGGTACCATAACTGCAAATACATCTGCATTTGGCGTTTTTACTTTAGGCACTACTTCGGAAGAAAATTCTCTTCCAATGCACCTGTTGAAATTCGAGGTAAGGAAGACAGGTAATTCAAGACAGGTTTACTGGGAAGTGGGCCCGGAGGATAACTCGGAAATTTTTGAAATATTGATTTCTTACAATAACCGTGATTATAATGTCTTAGGAAAATTGCCTGCAATAAGTGGTCAGAATAAATATTCATTCCCCGACCGTAATAATTCAAGTGGTGCAACCTATTATCGCCTACGCGTGCTCGGCAGGGATGGCAAAATATCTTTCAGTAAAGTGGTTGTTATATTTAATGAGGCAAGTGATTATACCAGCGTTAGCGTGGCGCCAACTATAACCAGCCAATCTGCAACATTGAAGGTTGTTTCTGCTGCATCACAAAAAATAGGGATCAGTATAAATTCTATCAGCGGGCATGTAATAAAAACAATGGAAATGCAAGCCAGGGAAGGAACAAATACTTACCCTATGCGGTTATCAAAGCTTCCTGCTGGACAGTATTTTATCACTGTGACCGATGAAATGAATAACAGGCAAACGGTGAGGGTGGTGAAGGAATAGAATACGGAAAACGGAATACGGAAGACAAAATACAAAATACAAAATACCAAATACAAAAGACAAAAGACGGAATACAAAATACAAAAGACACAAAAGGCAAAATATGAAAGGCATCGATGTTGAAATTAACATTCGATGCCTTTCATTTTACCTTGATTATTGTGTATGTGATAAAAATGATTTTTTGGAATGATCAGCGTTGTTCTTTTACAATAAACAGTGTTGTCCTTTTTATAATCAGCTTTGTTCCTGTGGTTTTAGTTTCGCAAAATCAGCTTTGTACCTGTGGTTTTAGTTGCGATTGCAGGAGATCCTTGACAATTGTTTTAAACGATTTAAGGGATGCTTTTTCATACCTGATGAAAGAATTACTTTCAAGGTCGCCCACCACTGTGCTCATTTCATGTTCATCCTGGTAAACCATCTGCCTGAATGGATTGATATAATCCTTTTTTCTTGAAGCATAGATCGCATCTACGATCCATTCTTTGGTGTCAACGCTGGAGCTGATCAGTTCAGCTAATGTTTCATCATTTGCATTCTTAAGATTGATTCCAAAAACCTGCTGGTAAGCTGCCATAGCATGGAGAAATTTATCATAGGGATAATTATCTCCCTGGTCCTGGTAAAACCTGTGAACCTGTTCCCAGCTGCGTATCTTACCGTTTTTAACCCGGTCAACAACCTTCGATATTTCCCTGTCAATGATCAGCTGCCCACCAACATTTGTCCAGCTGCTCAATGTTATCCTTGATGGAAGAATATCCCTTAATGCTTTAAATGACCTGATCTTTTGTGCATCAATATACTTGATGAGTTCTAGCGCTGCATGGTATTGGATCAGCCTTTTGAATATCTGGAAGGCCTGTGGCATTTTTATGATGCACACTTTTCTTGCCGAATGTTCAAAGCCTTTTGCTTCGAAAATAAGATCGTTCAGGATTGGATCATTTTCTTCCAGCAGGAGCTTTCCTTTTTTCAGGATCTTTTCCTCATTATTTTCCTCCGTACCTTTTGAACGATAGTAGGCTTCACCTGCAAGTTTTTGAAACAATGTTAAGGAACTGATCATTTCATTAACTGAATCAGGAGCCAGGAAATCAAATTCCAGCAGCTGCTTTTTTTCTATCCGCTGGTCGCGGTCAACATACTTCCATGAATTCCTTGCCAGCGCATACATATTATACTGGAACCAGTATGCAGGCATCACTACAAGCCTGTTGTCAGCAACATTATTGCTGACCAGCGAAAAAGGAAGAGGTATATTCAACTCGTAAGGATAATCACCCTTGCTGATGATGGCAAAGGAAGCAAACCTTGAATTATGTTTGAGGCTTACGCAAAGGCCTGGCCAGAAACCGCGCCCGGCAATGATTTCACCGTCGGCCCCCCTTGAATTATGATTTGAACCAATAGTAGCCCCCGCAGCCATATTGGATTGTCCCTGTACCAATGCAGCACATAAAAAAGAATTATTATGATGCTGTTCATGTGATGGATAGATCAGGGAATTCAAAACTTCGCAGCAGGAGATGGTAGAATTGTTTCCAAGATAGGAGTTGATTAGTCGGGCTCCATACTTCAGTTGAGAATGTGAAGCCATGAAAAAACGAACGGCTTTCACACCATAGAAAATACGGCAACCAGGATCAATGATTCCATTCACCAACTCACATCCTTCGCCGATCTGGGTTGTAGCATCGGCAGTTGAGTTGATGGTAAGGTTCTTCAGTTTGTTTGCTCCCTTAAGATATGCATCCGTACCAATCTTTACATCCTTGATGATCTTGCAATTCTTGATAACGGTTCTTTCACCAATCGTTCCATAATAACCCCTTCTTTTATCCTGTGTTTGTTCGGTGAATGTTTTAAGCTTTTCCTGGAATAGTTCATCACCCCTGAACCTCGTCCATAGGTAGGCATCACCAGGCAGCATTCCATCGTAAGGAATGATTTTCCTGCCACCATTTTCATTACACAGTTCCATCCATATGCGGATACTTTCATCTTCACCTTCCTTCAGTGTACCATTACCGAATTTTGCATAGTCCGTTGTAGCCAGTTCATTGATGTTAACAAGGATGACATCATTGCCTACAATATAATGAGAGATATAATTCACGTTATCGATCACTACATTATCACCAAGGTCACAACTAATGATGGTGCTATTGTATAATCCTACCGGCCTGCGGAGATTATTGAATTCAAGGAAGTATGGTTCAAGTTTACCTATTCTTACCAACCCAAAAAACTTGCAGTTATGGACAAGTTCCGGTGTGAAGGCATCAGAAACCAGCAGGTTATTCCAGTTGTCTGAAGTATTACGGTTTCTTACAAGCACTTCAATTTCATAAGCGCTCAATGCCCTGTAAACCTTGGCCTTGCTGTTTTGTGTATTGCGCAGGTAATATTCATCCGAGCCATTAGGGAGGAATTCGGAAGGAATAAAATTATATCCCAATGTATTAATAGGACTCCTGGTGATCTGGTTCATAATAATAATTATTCTACGGTTACAGATTTGGCCAGGTTCCTTGGCTTATCTACATCATATCCTTTAGCTACACCAATATGGTATGCGAGCAATTGAAGAGGAATGGTACTGAGCATGGGAGCGATCAGTTCATCCGCCTCAGGAACTTCAATATAGTCATCTGCCATTTGAGGAATGGTTTCATCACCCTGCGTGATCACTGCGATCACCTTTCCTTTTCTTGCCTTGATCTCCTGGATATTGCTTACGATCTTTTCATGGTAAGAGTCCTTTGTCGCAACAAACACAACGGGAAGTTGTTCATCAACCAGTGCAATAGGACCATGTTTCATTTCTGCTGCCGGATAACCTTCTGCATGGATATAAGAGATCTCTTTGAGTTTCAGTGCACCTTCAAGAGCAACCGGGAAATTATAACCTCTTCCCAGGTAAAGTGCATCTGCAGCATCTTTATATTTCTCGGCGATCTGCTTTACTTTTTCATTTGTTTCAAGTGCAAGCTTGATTTTTTCCGGAAGATCCTGTAATTCGTTCAGCAGGTGCAGGTATCTTTTTTCTTCGATGGTTCCTTTTGCATGGGCGATCTTCAAAGCGATCATAGTCAGCACGGCAAGTTGAGCAGTGAAGGCTTTTGTACTCGCAACTCCAATCTCAGGACCGGCATGCGTGTAAGCACCTGTATGTGATAAACGTGCAATGGATGAACCAACAACATTCACTACGCCAAGAATAATGGCGCCCTGTTCTTTTGCTTTCTCGATGGCAACAAGGGTGTCGGCAGTTTCTCCACTTTGTGAAACGGCAATGATCACATCACCTTTATGGATAA
>JAEWIW010000398.1 GCA_023386855.1 Bacteroidota bacterium
CTCTACCGGCTTGTCCATATATTTCTTACTCACTCTCCTGATCTCCGGTGGCATGGTAGCACTGAATAACCATGTTGATTCACGCTGCGGTGTATTCTGCAAAATAAATTCTATATCATCCTGGAATCCCATGTTCAGCATTTCATCCGCTTCATCTAAAACAACATACTGGATCTGTTCCAGGTTAATGGCCTTTCTTTCTATCAGGTCGATCAATCTTCCAGGGGTTGCCACAACAATCTGTACGCCTCTTTTTAACTCCCTGATCTGGCCGCCGATAGGTGTTCCTCCATATACAGCAAGTACATGAGCAGCGGGAATGAATTTCTTAAAGCCTTCAATTTCTTTTACGATCTGCAGGCATAATTCCCGGGTAGGACAAACAACCAAAGCCTGTGGATGTCTTTTTTCTTCATCGATCAGCTGCAATAAGGGCAATCCAAAAGCAGCAGTTTTTCCTGTCCCGGTTTGAGCCAATCCAACCAGGTCTTTTGTTCCACTAAGCAACACAGGGATTGCCTGTTCCTGTATGGGTGTCGGGTTGATATATCCTAAAGCATCGGTTGCCTGAACCAATCTTGCATTCAACCCTAACCCTTCAAATGTCATCATAAACTTTTCAAATTTTGCGCAAAGGTACTACATATCAGCCCCCTGCCCGATTTTTGTTTAACACCATGCCAGGAGGCCCGCCTGGCTTCAGTTCTACTTTAATATCCTGCGGATCTTATTTGCATTTTCGATCAGTTCACGCAGGTAATCATAATTTTCCCTTTCCAGGCAACTTTTGAATTTCCTGAGCTGGGAAATGTGTTCATTTAATACATCAAGCACATTTTCACGATTTTGCATAAATATGGGCACCCACATGGAAGGATTACTCTTAGCCAGCCTTACTGTACTTTCAAAACCACCACTGGCCAGTTCAAAAATGGTATCCTCTTCCCTTTCTTTTTCCAGTACCGTATTGGCCAGGGCAAAAGAAGTGATATGTGAAATATGGCTAACATAAGCCGCATGCAGGTCATGTGCTGAAGCATCCATATACAACAGGTGCATCTGCAATTCACCATAAATTCTTTGAACCAGTTCAACAGCATCATTATCACTTTCTTCCATATTACAGATCACTGCAGCCTTATGTGCAAAAGCATTGCTTATGGCGGCTTCAGGGCCACTGTATTCGGTTCCCCACATGGGATGCGTGGCTACAAATCTTTTCCTGTTTCTATGACCCACTATCGAGGCAATGATCCCTTCCTTGGTAGAACCAACATCCATAACCACCTGCCTGTTAATCCTGTCTAAAATTGCAGGTAACAATTTTTCTGCCGCATTAACAGGAATAGCCACCACAATAAGGTCGGAGCGGTCAGTGGCTTCCTCAATGGCTGCAATCTCATCTACCAGTTTCAATTCAAGCGCCTTCCTGCAATGTTCCTCGTTTGAATCAACTCCTATCACTGTTTTGGCAAAACCCTTTTCTTTCAATGCCAGTGCCATTGAACCACCGATCAATCCTATACCGATTACTGCAACCGTCATAAAACAACTGCTTTCATTTGCGAAACCCTTTTTATGGATTCCATTAAATTATTTTGATCACTGCATAAACTGATTCTTATATACCTGTCACCCTCAGATCCAAAAATACCTCCCGGGGTAATGAACACATCAGCATTATACAGTACTTCATCACTCAAAGCATACCCATCTTTATATTGATCCGGAACTGCTGCCCAAACAAACAAACCCACCTGCTCTTTTGAATACCTGCATTGTAGTGTATCCAGCAACTCGAATACTTTTTCCCTTCTTTCCCTGTATACATCATTTAGCAGGTCATGCCAGTCTTTTCCCAGGGTGAGCGCCTTTGCCGCAGCCAGTTGCAGGGGCAGGAACATCCCACTGTCCATATTGCTTTTGAAACGCAACACTTGATCTATTTTTTCTTTTGAAGCTACCAGCATACCTACGCGCCATCCTGCCATATTATGCGACTTGCTCAGCGAATTCAGTTCGATGGCAACATCTTTTGCCCCTTCAATCGAAAGAAGACTCATGGGTTCATCATTTAGAATGAAACTATAGGGATTATCATGAACAAGGATGATATTATGCTTTCGTGCAAATTGTACCAGTTCTTCAAACAATTCCTTAGCAGGCAACTTCCCGGTTGGCATATGCGGGTAATTCACAAACATCAGTTTGATGTTTCCTTCCGCTGCAACAGTTTCCAATTGATCAAAATCGGGGTACCAGTTATTGGATTCTTTAAGGCAATAATCCACACATGTTCCACCGGCCAATTGTACAGCACTCCTGTAAGTTGGATAACCTGGATTAGGTACAAGAGCCTTATCGCCTTCATTAAGATAGGTCATGCAAATATGCATGATACCTTCTTTTGACCCGATAAGCGGTAGTATTTCAGCATCGGGATCCAATTGAACATTGTACCATTTAGCGTACCATTCTGCAATGGCTTTTCTTAATACAATACTTCCTTTATAACTCTGGTATCCATGAACAGTTGGCTTTGCTGATTCGCCCGATAAAACATCAATGACATCTGGATGCGGGGCCATATCCGGACTTCCAATGCCAAGGTTGATAATGTTTTTTCCCTTTGCACGAAGTTGTTCTATCTCCCTTAACTTTTGTGAGAAATAATACTCACCAATACCATTTAATCTTTTTGAAGTGCTCATAGGCCTGTTAATCTGAATTGAATATTTTATGTTGAAACAGGGTCATGGATTAATTAAAAAGTTTCGCCTTTTTTATAAACACCGTAAACCCTGAAAGCTTCGGTCACAGCTTTAACTTCATTAACGACTTTATTGAACTGTTCCATTGAATCAAATTCCATATCGGCATGAAAGGAATACTTCCAGTCGGTACCGGGTATCGGGAAACTTTGCAGTTTACTAAGGTTAATTCCTCCATCCGCAATGGTTTTTAAAACCCTGGCCAGGCTTCCCCTGGAATGATCGGTATGAAAATTCACGGATGCCTTATTGGCATCAGAAATTTCCTGGGCCTGCTCTTCTCTTTGCACTACGAGGAAGCGGGTATAATTCTTCTTCATCGTATGAATATTCGGAGCGATTACTTTAAGGTCAAATAACTCTGCTGCCAGTTTGCTTGCAATAGCAGCAATATGCTTGCTCCTGTGCTGGTGAATATGTTTTGCACTGAGCGCGGTGTCTTCTGTTTCGATCAGCTTCCAGTTGAATTTATCGAGATAGTCGAGGCATTGCTGGATGGCCATGGGGTGGGAATGGATCTCGCGGATATCTTCAAGTTCAACACCAGGATTAACGAGGAGGTTCTGCCTGATCTGGAGATAGATTTCACCAGTGATC
>JAEWIW010000412.1 GCA_023386855.1 Bacteroidota bacterium
GCAGTTATCCTTATCATCCGGGATGCCATCCTTATCCTGGTCCTTCACGATAACTTTATTTTCAGAAGGCCTGTTAAGGTATAGGCCAGCTGTTATACCTGCTACCTGGTGATGAAATTTTCCTTCATAAGAGGCAGCATAAAAATTGGATAATCCTCTTGAGAAGTAACCTGCAACCAGCAATTTACCCAACTCGATTCCTGCACGTGCATTCAGTCCAAATTCCAGGGTTTTAACCTTGCCGGTTTCCGGGCCAGTTTCAATTTTTTTGGTAGAAGATTCAAACTTGCTGGTGGGATAGATCCTGTTTTCAAGGGTGCTTTCACCATTATAGAACATGGAGATATAGGGGCCAGCGCTGAGTACCAGCCTGGCTTTGGAGCCCAATGGCAGTTTATAGGCCAGGTTAAAAGGGATATCAATGTAGTTGGGAGAAAATTTCCTGGTTAGCGAAATGGTATCGCCTGGTTGAAATCCTGTGGAATCGTTCCACTGCTGGTAATTTCTTCCTTTGTTATGATAAACGATCCCGGGTTGAAGGAACCATCTTTGGGATTGTCCCAATGGAACATCGATCAGCACCCCGGCATGAAAGCCTTTTCTTCCTGAATACCCTGGCTTTGTAGTTGTGTCCCAACCGGGAATATTATTGGTTTCTATAATTTTTGAAGTATGTGGTCCCCCGATAACGGCAATCCTGAGCTGTGCGTGAGATAGGATAGGGCATAGTGCAAAAAGCCCAAGAATAAGGGGTAGAGATCTTTTCATAGTTTGGAAATTATCGGACTTGTAACGAATGGTCTTTGTTTATATTGTTTTGACCCCGTGGCACGGGGGCGTGCCACGCCCCCGTGCCACGGGGTCTGTTTATACATGAAATTTTATCCCCTGTGCTAAAGGTAGTTTGGTGGAATAATTTATGGTATTGGTCTGTCGGCGCATATAGGCTTTCCATGCATCACTTCCGCTTTCTCTTCCTCCGCCCGTTTCTTTTTCTCCACCAAAAGCGCCCCCGATCTCCGCGCCTGAAGTGCCGATGTTCACATTGGCAATACCGCAATCGCTTCCCGCCTGCGAAAGGAACAATTCCGCTTCCCTTAGGTTCAGGGTCATAATGGAAGAGGACAGGCCCTGGGGAACGCTATTCTGTATCGTTATGGCTTCTTCGATACCTGAATATTTCAACAGGTACAGGATAGGTGCAAAAGTTTCTTTTTGAACTATGGCATACCCTGGTTCAACTTCAGCAATACAAGGTTTTACATAACAGCCACTTTCAAAACCTTCACCATGCATTACGCCACCTTCCACTACGAATTTTCCACCTTCGGTTCTGCACTGTTCAATCGCCTTGAGATATTGTTCAACGGCCTCCTTATCGATAAGCGGCCCTACATGATTCTTTTCATCCAGGGGGTTGCCGATCTTCAGTTGCCCGTAAGCCGCTACCAGCTTCTGTTTCACCTGTTCATACACCGATTCGTGTATGATCAGTCGCCTTGTGCTGGTACAACGTTGTCCTGCAGTGCCTACCGATCCGAATAAACTTCCAATGATGGCTATATCAAGGTCGGCATCTTTTGATATGATAATCCCATTATTGCCTCCCAGTTCAAGTATGGACCGTCCAAGCCTGGCGGCAACTGCAGCGCCAACCGCTTTCCCCATACGTGTTGAACCCGTTGCAGAAACCAGCGGAACACGGTGGTCGGCCGACATTAATTCCCCAACCTGCCTTCCCCCGGTTACCAGGCAGGATACTCCTTCGGGTACCTGGTTATTACTGAAAACCTCTGCAATAATCTGCTGGCATGCAATACCACATAAAGGTGTTTTTTCTGATGGCTTCCAGATACAGGTATTCCCGCAAACCCAGCCGATCATAGCATTCCAGCTCCATACCGCCACCGGGAAATTAAATGCGCTGATGATCGCCACCGGCCCTAATGGATGCCATTGCTCATACATCCTGTGTCCTGGTCTTTCACTATGCATAGTTAGACCGTACAATTGCCGCGATAGTCCAACCGCAAAATCACAGATATCGATCATTTCCTGCACTTCACCATATCCTTCCTGTAAACTTTTACCCATTTCATACGAAACCAGTTTACCCAGTGGTTCCTTGTATTTTCTCAAAGCAATACCGATCTGCCTTACTACTTCGCCTCTTGCCGGTGCAGTCCACATTCTCCACTCCAGGAAAGCTTCTGATGCTTTATTGATCACATCGTTGTATTCCGCTTCTGAAGTGGCTTTCACGGCACCTATTTCTTTCCCGTCAACCGGTGAATAAGACCGCATCAGTTCTCCCGTTCCTTCCATCCAGTTACTGCCGGTGGAAATGCCGGCATTCATTTCGCGTATATTGAATGCGTCGATGAATTGCATAATAAAATATTAATGGTTAAGGGATCAGTATTGTTCCTTATCGCTGGGAAAGTCACCCGTCTTTACATCTTCAATATAGTGATGAACGGCAGAAGTGATCTGCTCATGAAGATTGAGATACTGGCGAAGGAATCGGGGTTTAAATTCAGTATTTATACCGAGCATATCATGCATCACCAGTACCTGTCCATCGCAATGTTTTCCTGCACCAATTCCAATGGTGGGTATGTTCAGCGATTCGGTCACTTCTTTTGCGAGTGAAGCAGGGATTTTTTCCAGCACAGTTGCAAAGCAACCTACTTCCTGTAACAACTCTGCATCTGACTTGAGTTTTTCCGCTTCTGCATGTTCTCTTGCCCTTACTGAATAGGTGCCGAACTTATAAATACTTTGTGGGGTAAGTCCAAGATGTCCCATCACCGGTACACCGGCTGCTACAATCAATTTGATGGAGTCAATGACTTCTTTCCCGCCTTCCAGTTTCACGGCATGTGCGCCGGTTTCCTTCATGATCCTGATGGCAGAAGCCAGTGCTTCTTTAGGGTTCGACTGGTAGGAGCCAAAAGGCAGGTCAACTACTACAAGGCTTCTTTTTACGCCGCGGATCACGGAAGAAGCATGGTAGATGATCTGGTCTAACGTAATAGGTAAGGTGGTTTCATGGCCGGCCATTACATTGGAAGCTGAATCACCTACCAGTATCACATCAATGCCGGCATCATCAAAAAGCCTTGCAAAAGAAAAATCATAAGCCGTCAGCATGGAGATCTTTTCTCCAGTCTGTTTCATTTTTAGCAGTGTATTGGTAGTGATCTTCTTGATCTCCTTGTTAACGCTCATGAGATGGGTTTATATTTGAAATGCAGCAAAGTTAAGTGAATCGTAGTTGCGCTTACCTGACTGAAGTCAGCTCCTCGTAAAGGTGTTGTACAAGCCCGTCGGCAAGCCCGATCTTGGGTACCAGTATCTGTTCTATTCCCGACCATTTCATTACATTGATGTAAATGGATAATGCAGGAAGAATAACATCGGCGCGGTCTTCACGAAGTTTATACAGTCGTTTGCGATCTTCAAGTGAAACACTGCCCAGTTCTTTATAATAATCCTTAAGCAATTCTATATGCAGTGGTTTTCCTTCTTTTTTCTTCGATAAAGAGAAGACTTTGTTGATATTTCCTCCCGATCCAATGGCAACCATATCGCCGGAATAGGACTTTGTTTCTTTGCGAATAAAATCTTTCATATCGTCCCATGAAGTTTCTTCTACCTGGTTCTTGAGAAGCCTGATGGTTCCGATATTAAAAGAATTTTTGAATACGAGTTTTCCTTCTGCAAAGAATGTCAGTTCAGTACTTCCTCCACCCACATCAATATAAAGATAGGAATGAAGCTTGTCCATGTTCTCGGCAATATGGTTTTCATAAATAAAACTGGCTTCAGCGTCGCCGGAAATAACTTCGATGCTGATGCCGGTTTCATCCTTTACTTTCTGGATGATTTCTGCTGCATTTCGCGCATCCCTCATAGCTGAAGTTGCACAGGCTTTAAGATGGCTGACACCATAAATATCCACCAGGTAACTATAGGCTTTAATGGTCTTCAATACCATCGTCTCCTTTTCTTTGGAGATCTCATTGTTTTCAAACACGTCGAAACCCAGTCGCAATGGAACCCTTACCAGGCTTAGCTTCTGGAATTCAGGTTTGCCACCGGGATGTTCAACCACT
The DNA here is from genome assembly GCA_023386855.1 of Bacteroidota bacterium. GTDB lineage: Bacteria > Bacteroidota > Bacteroidia > Chitinophagales > Chitinophagaceae > Flavitalea. The sequence continues at coordinate 4,119 of JAEWIW010000412.1, forward strand.
TCGGTGATCAACAATCTTGCCGCGTTACTTCCGATATCAATTGCTGCCAGTCTCATCAGGTAAACTGAGTTTTCCCACTTCAAGCGGTGATATAGGCAGGTGGCTTATCACCGGTGATGTGATCTTGAATAATTTTTGCTGAAGATAATTGTATATCTCCACCTGCGACCGCACTTTTTTCTGCGTATTCCGCACATACCTGTTCGAAAGATCATTGTCGAGTATCCTTGCTTTCACATTGTCCGACAACTGTATCTCCAGTATATTTTTTAGCACACGTTTGATATTGTCATCAAGAACCGGACAGGTGGCTTCCACACGATGATCGAGATTCCTTACCATCCAGTCCGCCGATGATATATACACTTTTTCATCACCACCATTATGGAATATGAACACCCTTGCATGTTCAAGGTATTCATCTACTATACTGATGGCTTTAACCGGCTCAATGAATTTCTTATGCTCACTGAGCATGCAGAAAATTCCTCTTACAATGAGCTTGATCTCCACCCCGGCTCTTGCTGCTTCATACAAAAGTCCTATGAGCTCGGTATCAGAAAGCGAATTCATCTTAAGTATGATGGAAGCAGGCTTCTTTGATTTGGCCAGCCTTATTTCGCGATGAATGAGTTTGACCAGTTCCCTGCGGAGGGCAACAGGGCAGGGTATCAGGCGTGTACATGATTTCAACAACTGCGGGCCTTCCTTCCATTTTTCAAGGTAAGTGAACATCCGGTTCACATCGGCCATGATATGTCGTTCCGAAGTCAGCAGGCAATGATCGCCATATAGCTTCGCGGTTTTTTCATTGAGGTTTCCTGTGCTGACAAATCCATAATGAATGGTGCGGTTGTTCAGTCTTTTTTTAATGAGGCAGATCTTCGCATGTACCTTGACGTTAGGAATGCCCAGTACAACTTTCACCCCTTCTTCTTCCAATACTTTTTTCCACTCAAGGTTGGCCTCCTCATCAAACCTTGCTCTTAATTCAAGCATAACAGTGACCTGCTTGCCGTTGCGGACGGCATTCACCAGAGCATTGATGATCTTGGAATTGCTGGCCAGCCGGTATGCCGTGATCTTGATCTGAGTAACATCCGGGTCAATAGCGGCTTCCCTGAGCAGGTCGATCACTGGGTTGAAAGAATGATAGGGAAAGTTCAACAAAACGTCATGTTTCAACACCACATCAGTGACCCTAATGGCATTGGCCAGCATGGGATGAATGAAAGGTTTTTTTCGGGTACTTTTTTTAGGGAACACTTCAGGGAAATCCATAAAATGACGGAAATTATGGATCCTGCCACCCGGGATGATACTATCCTTCCGGCTAAGGTTCAGTTTTCTCATCATGAA
>JAEWIW010000021.1 GCA_023386855.1 Bacteroidota bacterium
ACTGGGAAGGTAGTCGCGGTAAATGGATGTTACGATGATCACAAAGCGCTCGAACCACATACCGATATTCACGATGATCGACATGAAGAAGGTAACCACGATATTCCTTCTCATTTTCCTCGACCAGAAGATCTGTGGCGACAATACGTTACATCCCATCATCAGCCAGTAGCTCCATCCATATGGACTGAACAGGTTAACCCTGTTTTCCATAAAGGCCCAGTTCTCATAAGGATTAACACTATACCAGGCTACGAACAGCTCGGTCAGGTAAGCGATACCCACGATTGAACCGGTAAGCACAATTACTTTGTTCATTACCTCGATATGCTCAATCGTAATATAATCTTCGAGTCCTAATACTTTTCTTGTTACCAGCAGCAGGGTTTGTACCATCGCGAATCCCGAGAAGATCGCACCCGCAACGAAGTAAGGCGGGAAGATCGTGGTATGCCATCCAGGGATCACTGAAGTGGCGAAGTCAAATGATACGATAGTGTGTACAGAAAGTACCAGTGGTGTACTCAAACCAGCCAGCACCAGTGAAAGACTTTCATGACGCTGCCAGTGCTTGGTAGAACCGGTCCATCCGAAAGAAACGATACCATAAAATCTTTTTCCCCATTTCAGTTTTGCCCTGTCACGAACGGTGGCAAGGTCAGGAAGCAATCCTGAATACCAGAACAGGAGGGAAACGGTAAAGTAAGTCGATATCGCAAATACGTCCCACAACAATGGTGAGTTGAAGTTCACCCAAAGTGGTCCTCTTGTATTGGGATAAGGAAATACGAAGAAAGCCATCCAAACGCGACCCATGTGCCAGATAGGGAACTGCCCAGCACACATTACCGCAAAGATGGTCATCGCTTCTGCGGCCCTGTTCACTCCTGTTCTCCATCCCTGGCGGAAAAGAAGAAGGATCGCAGAGATCAGCGTACCTGCGTGACCAATACCCACCCACCATACGAAGTTGGTGATATCCCAACCCCATCCGATGGTTTTGTTAAGGTTCCACTGGCCGATACCATAAACCACATCACGATAAACGGAATAAACACCGAAGATCAGAAGGCATACCGAGATGATAAACCCGATCCACCACAGCTTACTGGGCGGTGCTTCAATAGGCCTTACGATATCTTCCGTAACCTGGTGATAATCCTTGTTTCCATCAACCAACGGAAGCCTGACCTGGGATTCGTACTTTAATAATGCCATATCAATCTTAATTATCTTGTGTGTTGCGTTTCAACTTTTTTATCTGGTGTCATTGCACCTTCTTCTTCATGCGCTGCTGTCAATACCTCTGTATTTCTAACCTTTGCCAGGTAATTCACATTCGGTAAAGTATGTAACTGTTCCAGTACATAGAACAACCTGCTCTTGTTGTCAAAGCGATGTTTAGAGATCGTTGTTTCTGAATTGTTCACATTCCCGAATACGATCGCATTGGCAGGACAAGCCTGTGCACATGCGGTAGAAACATCATTATCCTGTAAAGGCCTGTTTTCTTTTTTAGCCTGGAGTTTACCAGCCTGGAGACGCTGAACGCAGAATGAACATTTTTCGATCACACCACGGCTTCTCACGGTTACATCCGGGTTAAGTACCATCCTGCTCAGGTCATCATTCATCATGTGAACTGCAGGATCCAGTTTACCAACTCCGGATTTCAACTGGTTATCCTTGAAGCTGTCGGCACCGGTATAATCAGCCCAGTTAAAGCGACGAACTTTATAAGGACAGTTATTCGCACAATACCTTGTTCCGATACAACGGTTATAGATCATCTGGTTGAGACCTTCACTATTGTGGTTTGTAGCAGCTACAGGGCAAACGTTTTCGCAAGGTGCATTGTCGCAATGCTGACAAAGCATCGGCTGGAATACGGTCTGAACACTTTCAGGATCGTTAGGGTCGCCACTGAAATAACGGTCGATCCTTAACCAGTGCATATCGTGGTAACGGGCAACTTCAGATTTTCCTACCACAGGGATATTGTTCTCTGCGATACACGCTACAACGCAGGCTCCGCAACCGAAGCAGGCATTGAGGTCGATCGACATACCCCAGTGTGCACCTGGTTTATCATAAACGGGGTAAAGCGTACCGTCTGATTCGAATTTTTCCAGTCCACCCCATGGCTCAAGTTCTTTGGCCCTTTCATCCAAAACGGTATTGGGATTGGCTTTGAACTGGTCGAGGGTAAGTTCTTTTACCACTTCGTGACGTCCTTCGTAAGAGTAATGCACCTGGGTTTGAGCCAGTACATACTTTTCGGAGGTTTTGGTTACGGCAACATCAGGAGCAGAATATTCGATGGTTTTTCCATTGAAAGTGGCAAGACCAAATGCGTTCTTACCAGCTCCTGCTGCAGCACGGCCAATGTTTTGGGCAGTATCTTCTTCTTTCCCGCTTGCCGCGCTTCTTCCATATCCAAGTGCAACGGCAATGGTGTTTTCATTCATACCAGGGATGATGATCGCGGGTAAGGCGATCTCCCTGTTTCCAACTTTAATATTAAGTACAGTCTTTTTGGGATCTACTTCGTATTTGTCCATCTGGCGGGGCTTGCTGATATCGATATCGAGCAATTCCTTTCCAAGCTGAACGGGTAACATGATGAAGTTATCCCAGCTTGCACGTGTAATGGGGTCAGGTAGTTCCAGCAACCAGGGGTTATTACCCTGCCTGCCATCGCCCATGGCCACATTCTGGTAAAGTGCCAGTTCGATCTTCCCACCCTTCTTCATGGAAGCAAGTGCGGAAGATGCAGCAGCAACAGCTGACCCGTTGAAACCGGCAGTTCCGGGAGCGGCATCAGTTGCCGGCTCGATCACACCGTCCTGCAGCGCTTTATTGAAGTTGTCTGCAGATCCGAGTTTGCCGGTCCAGTAGTTCCGGAAGAAGGTTTCGTATGTATCAGTACTTCCCGACCATTTCAGCAGGGACTCCTGGTATTGTCTTGTTTTGAATAGTGGCGCAATGGTGGGCTGGATAAGACTTACATAACCAGCTTTAGGTTCTGCGTCACCCCAGCTTTCGAGGTAGTGATGAGAAGGGATGATGAATTTGCATAGCTCAGAAGTTTCATCTTTCCTGTCGTTGAATGAAATGCTTACACGTAATTTCTTAAGCGCGTTGGCAAACTTTGCAGCATCGATATAATTGTAAGCAGGGTTGGCATCGTAAACGATCAGTGCGCCTACCCTTCCACCTTCCATATCAGCCACGAGTGTAGCAAAATCAGTATCTACACCCTGCTTTGTATTGTTTACTCCTGTCCAGTCGATCGTTTTTCCATTGGCACCGATGGCTTCATTGATCGCGTTAACGATGATCTGTACATCGGGGTTATTGCTTCCGCTTACTACCAGGGATGCTCCATTATTGGCTTTCAGGTCAGCAGCAGCTTTCTCGATACCTTTCTTCACTTTATCAGGAACACCGCTTACAGGCTGGCCATTCACTGCATTCAGCAGGGCTAGGGCTACAGCACCGGTTTCTGAAGGACGATGGGTGTAACGATAATCCGCATTGGAACCAGTCATGCTGATAAAGCTTTCAAACTGGTAATGCTTGCTCATTTCCATATTGGAAGGAGTTACCCTCCTGGTTTTGGCAAAAGCTCTTTGGAATTCTATGGGGCTCAGCCAGGTTCCAAGAAAATCAGCGCCAAGGCTGACAACTACTTTAACGTTGTCGAAGCGGTAACCCGGGATAGCCCTTTTGCCATAAGAGGCTTCATTGGCCTGCAGTATGCCGCTGTATGAAACACCATCGTATTGAACGTGGCGGCTGCCGGGATATTTAGCAAGAAAATTCTGGATAACCTGTAATGAAGTGGGAGAAGTGATGGTGCTGGTCAGCAATACAACGGGCAAACCTCCAAGACCGGCCAGTGCATTCTGCACCAGTTTATCGGCGTCTTCCAGGCTGATCGCGTTTCCATTGGCGACAGGAAAGCGAAGGCGGGCTGTATCATAAAGATCCAGAACAGAAGCCTGGACCCTTGCGCTCGTACCCCCGGTCGTAAAGCGGGAAAGGGTATTACCTTCTACTTTAATGGGGCGGCCATCTCTTATTTTAGCGACAACGGGGATGGATTCTCCACCGCTGACGAATGTGGTAGCATAGTAATCCGCGACCCCGGGGTTTACATCCTCCGGCCTGTTCAGGAAGGGAATGGATTTTCTAACCGGCATTTCGCAACTGGCTGCCACGGCTGCGGCAGCAGTACTGAAGCCAAGATATTTTAAGAAATCCCTGCGGGATGCGGTTGACTGAGTTTCTTTTTTATCTGCCGACTCGAAAGGCAGTTCTTCCTGGAATTCGTTTTCAGCGAGTTTCTTGATCTCTTTACTTGCGTTGAGTTCTGAAAAATTCTGCCAGTACTTTTTTGTAGCCATAATTTATTTCGTTGTCAAGAGCCGGGGTTATTGGCCGACTTATGATGAATGGAATTCGAATTTGTAATGTTCAAATTAATAGTGACATTTCTGACATTCTACACCACCGATATCGCTAACGGTAACACTGTCTCTTTTCCCGGCCTTGATCTCGTTATGATATTTCTGGTAGATGCTATAGAACCTGTTACCCTTATTGGTAGCTGAATCATAAAAATCCACCTTGGTGGTACGGTGACAGTTCACGCACCAGCCCATGCTCAGGTCGGCAAATTGTTTTACTTCGTCCATGTTGGTGATCTCACCATGACAGGTCTGGCACTGCACTTTACCGGCAACGGTATGCTGTGAGTGGTTGAAGTAAACATGGTCGGGCAGTGAATGAAGCTTCACCCATTCGATGGGCTTTCCTTTACCATTATAGGTGCGGCTTGAAGGATCCCATCCTGCATATTCATAAAGGAGGTTGATCTGCGCAGTACCGTCTACCTTGGTTCCATCTTCTCTATACAACTGCTCACCACCATATTCACTAACGGTCATGTGACAGTTCATACAAACATTAACTGATGGAATGTTTGCCTGCTTTCCTTCAAATGCGCTACCATGGCAATAAAGACAGTTAATCTGGTTTTTTCCGGCGTGAACTTTATGGGAAAAATATATTGGTTGCTCTGGCTGGTAATCAGGTGTTCTGCCTAAACCAATTGCGCCTTTCACTACATAGTAACCACCCACCACGAAAAGGATCAGGGTGATCAGGGTGATATAGGTTTTATTACGATAGAAAGGAATGGGCTCATAAGAAGGATTTCCTTCCTTGTCGTCCGACAGTTTCTTAAGGTTGCTGTTCACCTGCAGCATCACCAGGGCGATCACTGCCAGGATCAGGGTAAGGATACCGTAAAGGATGGAGTTGTCGTAGTCATCATACACTACTTTTCCCGCTTCACCGGCAGCGGCGCCACCAGCACCGGGTGCAGCAGTTGCTTTGGCTGCAGCCTGGTCAACGTAGTCAACGATGGCATCGATATCCTTTTCAGAAAGCTGGGGAAAGCCGGTCATTACCACTCCGCCATACTGCTGCTTCAATCCCTGGGTATAGGGATCAGTCTGCATGTATTTGGAAGGGTTATGGATCCACTTGTACAACTCTTTCCTGTCGGACCAGGGACCTCTTGTTTCCAGCCCGGCAAGCGCAGGACCAGTCAGGTTCTTGCTTACGGCATGGCAGGCAGCACAGTTCTGCTGGAACAGTGCCTGTCCGTTCTGGGCAAACAGTTTGGAACCCGACGTTAATAGTGAAAAAAGAAACAGGGAAAAAATGATTATCCTCATGCTCGATCTATGACCAATCATATTAATATGAATATGATGAAATTATGTGGAAAAATTTCCTGAATTGGCTGCAAAAATAAGCCACGTTTTTAACAAAATACCAACATGGTCAAAATTTTTTTAACCCACTACCAGTCTGCATTACAGCTGTTTTGACCGCTAACAAATGGCACTGGAATTTAATATGTCATGGTTTTGTCACTACTCAAAAACCCCCTGGTAAATGAGGAATTCCATCAATTCTTTTCATGAGAATAATCATGTAGATAAAATAGGATTGCCCTAGCTTTGAAGCATGCAAACCCTCGCCATCCTGGCTTCCGGTACCGGCTCCAATGCCAGGAAAATCATTGAATATTTTAAGGGTCATGAACGCGTCCGGGTTGGACTGGTCGTTTCGAACAAGCCGAATGCCGGGGTGCTTGAGATTGCCAGGGCCCACCAGGTTCCCACGCTTGTGCTGGAAAAAGAAAAATTTTTCAGGGGTAATGGTTACGTGGATGAATTCCGGTCGATGGGTATTGATTTCATTATCCTGGCTGGTTTTTTATGGAAAGTACCGTTATCGCTGGTGGAAGCCTACCGGGGAAAAATGCTGAATATCCATCCTGCCCTGCTTCCAAAATATGGTGGAAAAGGCATGTATGGCAATTTTGTCCACGAGGCGGTAATTGAGGCCGGCGAGGTAGAAAGTGGAATCACGATTCATTTTGTGGACGAGGTTTTTGATCATGGAGAAATTGTATTCCAGGACAGTTGCCAGGTGGAAAGCACTGATACCCCGGCATCGCTGGCCCAGAAGATCCATATGCTGGAACATGAACATTATCCAAGGGTGATTGAGGAAACCCTTATGAGGACCGGGGACCGGGGGCCGGGGGCCGGGATAGTGTGATTAGTGTGCTGCTGTGATTATTGTGATTAGTGTACTAGTGATTTCCAGTCCAGTCCACGGTCCTATCATGCATAATTGTCCCAGGCCGTACCACGGACCTGCGGTCCTTGGGACGGCCGATCAGGCACCCGGTCCCCGGTCCTTAAAAAAGGTTTAATATTATCATACTCACCTTTATTATAGATTCCTTGTCTTAATATCGCTTTCAATAAAACCGATTACGGATCCAACCTCAATTTCTTTTGAAGAGAATTATATTCCTTTTGCTGGTCATTTCATTCACAGCCTTTGGCTTTGGCGCGATGGCACAGGTAAGGGTTAGTGGCAGGGTTTATGATATTTCCGGCAAGGTTCCGCTTGAAGCAGTGAGTGTTCTGAGCAATTCCGGCAAGGGAACCATGACCGACAAGGATGGAAAATATTCCATCGTACTAGGAGAATCGGATTCCCTCTGGTTTTCCTACCTCAATAAGCCAACCGTTCATTATTCTGTTAAACTGATCCCCAACAGGGAAAATTTTGAAATAGCCCTTCACGTATATCCTACCACCCTCAAGGAAGTGCATTTTATGCCAAAGAACTACAGGATGGATTCGCTCCAGAACCGGGAGGATTATGCCAAGGCATTCAATTTTGAAAAACCAGGCATTGGTTCCTCGCTGAATATGGGCCCCTCGGGCGGCGTGGGCCTCGACCTGGACGCTTTCATTTCAATGTTCCAGTTCAAAAAAAACCGGCGGATGCTGGCTTTCCAGGAACGGCTACTCTATGAAGAAGCTGAAAAATATATCGATCACCGGTTCAACAGGGCACTGGTAATCAGGCTCACCGGGCTGAGGGGACTAGACCTGGACCTTTTTATGAAAAGGTACCGTCCTGATATCGAGTTTACCCGCACCAGCTCTGATTACGAGTTCCAGCAGTATATCAAGCAAAGCTTCTTTAATTACCAACGGCTCAGGAAATTCGAAAAAGAAATAGGGAAATAATTATATTTCAGGGTGAAGCTCTCTTCCTTCCTCATATTACTATGCCTGTTCAACCAGGTGATTGCGCAGGTGAACACAGGCAATGTTCCTTCAATTTCCAGCAACTATGACCTTATAATTACAAACGGACGGATACTGGATGGAACAGGAAACTCGTGGTACCGTGCAGATATCGGTATTCGTGGAAAAAGGATCGCCTTCATCGGCCATATTTCTACTCCCCAGTCGGCCGCAGCCAGGGTAATCGATGCCAAAGGACAGGTGGTATCGCCAGGATTCATAGATGTTCATACCCATATCGAAGAAGATGAAGCCCGGAATCCTACGACAGATAATTTCATCCATGACGGCGTAACCACTGTAATTACAGGCAATTGCGGCTCATCAAAACTTGACCTTGGAAATTATTTCCGGTACCTCGACAGCCTTAAGCTTTCTATCAATGTTGCTTCCCTTATCGGGCACAATGATGTGCGGAAATCTGTAATGGGCACTGCCAACCGCCCACCCTCACCAGCTGAAATGGAAAAAATGGAGTCACTGGTAGAAAAAGCAATGAAGGACGGGGCCGCTGGATTATCCACGGGCCTGATCTATGTTCCGGGAACCTACTCCACTACCCCCGAGATCACCGGGCTGGCCAGGGTCGCGGCTAAATATAATGGCGTTTATGCCACCCATATGCGAAGTGAATCCGACAGTGTGTTGGAAGCCATTGGGGAAGCCCTGGAAATTGGGAAAGAAGCTTCCATACCGGTTGAAATTTCGCATTTCAAAGTTGGCGGGCAACGAAAGCCAGGCATGAGCATACGTACACTTCAACTGGTCGAAGAGGCCAGGGCCCGGGGCATTGATGTAACCATCGACCAGTACCCCTATACCGCGAGCAGCACTTCACTCAATAGCCTTCTGCCCGCCTGGGTGCTGGAAGGCGACAAAACAACCATTCGCTCCAGGCTTGAAGAGGAAACCACCCGGAAAGCAGTGATCGCAGAAATGCTTAACCGGTTGAAACGAAGGGGCAGGAAGCATTATGATTATGCTGTAGTCACCAATTACCCATTCGATACAGGCTTTAACGGTAGATCCATTGAGCAAATCAACCGTTTGATGGGAAAACGACATTCGCGTAAGCAGGAAGCCCGCACCATTCTTTCCATGGTAATTAATGGGGGTGCTCAAATGGTTTTTCATGGAATGTGGGAAGAAGATGTACGGCGGATCATGCAATACCCATTTAATATAACGGGTTCCGATGCCTCCATCAGGATCTTTGGAGAAGGGGTGCCACATCCAAGAGGTTATGGTTCCAATGCCCGGGTACTGGCAAAATACGTCAGGGAGGAAAAATTAATCAGCCTTGAAGAAGCGGTGAGAAGAATGACCTCGCTTCCTGCAAGGAAATTCCATCTTAAAGATAGAGGACTGCTACTGGAAGGTTATTATGCTGATCTCATCATCTTTGATGAAAACAACATCAGGGATGAATCTACCTATACTAACCCCCATGCTTATTCGAAGGGCGTCAGTTACGTGATCGTCAATGGCCAGCTGGTGGTGGAAGAAGGGAAGCACCTGGGTACCAGGAGTGGGGAAACTTTGAGAGTGAACAGTGATTAGTGTGATTAGTGTGACAAGTGATTTAACCGGTCCACGGCCCCATAGACTATTTCTAAATACCAACACCATACAACGCATAGCGGCTGGGTTGCGTCTTTGGCGAAAAATAATCAATGAAGATGAAGACACTGCAGCCTCGCCAGGAGGTTTCCCTGGTATTTTGCATTGTGATGGACCTGATCGGTTATGCCAGCTTTGCGTTGCCAGTACTGGGAGAATTCGCCGACATCATCTGGGCTCCCATCTCAGCAATGATATTTTTTAAAACCTTCGGTGGCTGGAAAGGCGCTTTTGGAGGAGTTTTCAACTTTGTGGAAGAAATACTTCCCGGCCTTGATTTCATTCCAACTTTCACCATAACATGGATGTTCAATAAACTGGGGAAGAAACAGTTTTCACCACGAAATGCGACCATTATTTCTTCATCACGCTAGCAGATTTTTGACCAGGCAGTTCATTAATAAAGCTGGTCAACGGAGTTTAATAC
>JAEWIW010000030.1 GCA_023386855.1 Bacteroidota bacterium
CTGCTGTTCTGCCAAGGAAATAATTACTATAGGTATAATCCTCGATACCTTTCACCCCCATTAGTTTGGGCATATATCTTAAAGAAGCCGGGTCATTTTTAAAATCCTGGTGAAGGAATCCGAAATGGGAAGCAAAGAACCTGACAGAAAGACCACCATGGTTTTTATAATTGAAGAAATAATTCCCCGTAAGATCAGCACGGTAAAAATCATTCCCCTGCTGCATTCGGATCAAAATGTCATAAGGCCTTAATACGCGGTTATCCAAATGATGATAACTTAACTGGTTTATATACCGGTGAACTGTAGAGCGGCTGGTTACGTAAACAGGAGAACCTGGTGTTGATGGAGAAGAAAATGAACTGAACACTGTTTCACCGGTTATATAACTTTTAAATTCAAAAAATCTTCTCAATGATGAAAGTGGCAACTGGGGGAGAACGACGCGGACAAAGGGCGATAGCCTGGTAAATTTTTCAAATTGTTTTCTCCCATTTGAATCAAGTGCTGCACCGCTTGAAAACCGCATGAAGTCGGCCCCTGCAAGCCATTTCCATTGACCGGTATTTTTGCGCGGAGCATAAGAAATCCTTGCATAAGCATTCAACTGTTTTGACCCGGTGGCATAAAATGGTGCTGCAATGAAATTGAATTTACCATTCGGGATATTGTAATTGTGCAACAATACTCCGGGCATCAACTTATCATATTTATTATAGCCCAGCAGTGGAAAAAGACTGATATATTGCAAGCTGTCGGCCCGGTTGAAATTAAATCCAAACGCAGTTTTGATGCGGCGATCAACAGGAAAAGGATCAAGGGGTCCTTTATTATCTTTTAGGGCATAGAGGCTATCAAGTTGAGTAAGATCATGATGAATATCTGCACGATAGGTGTAATCAAGGATATGCCTGAAATCACCGGGTTGCGGGTGTTTGTTTTGCCATTGAACATAAAAACGATTGAATACTTTTTGCATCAGGGGCCACCCGGCATAGTTCTCAAGTTTCTCCAGCCATCTTGCTGTTTTATGATAGGGAACAAGGCTATTGTTAATAAGTGTAAACTGGTCAGATGATGTTGAAATGGCCTGGCCGAATCCTAAGGATTCCATGGCTGCCAGTGAAAAATCAAAAAGATTGGAAGGGAGTTTCCTGCTTCTCACCCTGATATTTAAATCCTCATTAAAAAGGAAATCACTGTTATGGTATTTATGCCTGAAATATTTATAATCAAAATAAGTGTTCATTCCTTCATCCATCCAGGGATGCCTGCGTTCATTGGAACCGAGGGCCGATTGAAACCAGTTATGACCAAGTTCATGTTCAATGATATACTCCAGCATTTTTCCTTTTGAAGATCCGCTGATCAGCGTGATGGTGGGATATTCCATTCCTCCTTCAAAATTATCCAGTCCCTGTACAACTGTCGCCACTTCGTAAGGATATTCACCAAGAATTTGCGAGCGATAGCGGATGGCATCTTTTGCATATTCGAGCGCATCTTTCCAGGTGGTGGAGTATTCAGGAAAATAATAAGCACTAAGTTGAACCGTTTTGCCTGAAGGCAGTTGAAGAGAATCTTTTTTCCATTCGTAATCCATGCTGGCAAACCAGGCAAAATCAGGTACACTGCGCTGATGATATCGTAGCAGCTTAGTGGTATCATCGTACAAAATGGAATCGATTAAGGTACCTGTTGCAGCCACTGTATATTCTTTTGGAACTTTAATAGCTACATCATAATCGCCAAACTCAGCGTAGAATTCTCCATGATCGAGGTAAGGCATGGGATGCCATCCTGTTTGATCATATACTGCCGGCTTGGGATACCATTGCGTTACTGCGATATCATCAGTTGTATAACCCGAACGGGAAATTCTTTTAGGTAATTTGACATGGAAAGGAGTGCTGATCTTTATGGATGCGCCCGGCAACAGGTCATCATGCAATAAGAGTTTTACCACATCAATATATTCAGGGTGCGGTTCAATTTGTAGATGTTGGTACCCCGAGGTAAAATCAAGTCCATTGATATAACCCCTGTTTTTTTCATCCGTGAAATAAAATGCCGTAGAACCGTTTTGTAAAAGCTGCTTGCTAAATGCAGTTTGACGATCACGGTATGCATTTGGCCAGAGATGGAACCAGATAAAACGAAGGGTATCGGGAGAATGGTTGGTATAGTCGAGGTTAAGGGTTCCATCGAGAGTATGCTGCTGGTCATTTAAGCTCACTTCAATTTTGAAACTGGCTTCCTGTTGCCAATAGGTCTGCGCCTTTATTTGGCTGGTGAGCAACAGCAATGCAATTATGGGTAGAATTCCTTTCATGGCATACCCCGTGGCACGCCCCCGTGGCACGGGGGCGTGCCACGGGGTATGATGCTATTTAAAATTTCCGCGTTTATTGAGTAGTTCAAATATATTATCCAGGGACTGGCCGGTAACTTCTTCAAAAACTTTTTGGAGGTCACCAGGAGCCGGGTGCCTGAACTTCCATTGCTTATAATACTCATGTATCCCTTTCATAAAAGCTTCTTTCCCGATAGCCGACTCCAGGATATGCATCCAGGTAGCGGTTTTAAGGTAAGCCACCATGGAATATTCTTCCTCGTTCCTGAAACCTGTGGATTCAGTATTGACCGGCTTTTCCATGGGCAGGGTATTCAGGGCAAAGTAAATATTACCCAGGAACTGGTCGACCCCCAGCGATTTAAAGGAAAGCGGAAGCGAAGCGCCGAAAACACTATTGGCCCTGTACTTGACAGCTTCATAGAGAAATTCGAAATAGGTGTTCATGCCTTCATCCATCCATGGATGAAGGCGTTCATTTGAACCAAGGATACTATAAAACCAGTTATGCCCCACTTCATGGGTGATCACTGCATCCAATGCTTCAGCATCCGCATCCGGGCTGGTGATCAGCGTGATCATCGGGTATTCCATTCCGCCAGATGACTGGTTCCTGGGACCTTCGACTGCCGCCACGGTTGGATAGGGATAATCGCCGATCCAATCAGAATAATGTCTTACCGCATCCTTGATAAATGAAGTACTTCTTTTCCATAATTCATTACCGTCGGGTTGATAATAAGAAAACACATCAATGGTTTTTCCCGGCACTACAGAAAGCGTATCATACTGGATAATAAAATTGGTATCAGCAAACCATGCAAAATCGTGCACACTATCCGCAGTATAATTCAGCGTTTTGAGAGAATCATTTAAAGGAACATAAAACGTTGGATGAAGCGTATCGCGCAGGTTCCTGGTACCGATCTTCCTGTATAAGGATAGCTCCCCTTCATTATGCATTACACCTGTTGCACCCACTATGTACTTGGAGGGAAGTGTGATATTGACCCTGTAAGAACCAAACTCGCTATAAAACTCACCCTGGTCGAGGTATGGAATAGGATGCCATCCATCTTTATCATATACCGCAGGTTTGGGGTACCATTGGCAAACCATGTATTGCTCGCCACTATAACCTGAGCGTGAAAAATAAGGAGGAAGTTTTACCGTAAATGGCGTTTGAATGCGTATGGAATCATGGGGTAACAATGGTGAAGCAAGTATTAGCTTTGCCATATCCGGATTTGTTGCATCTGGCTCCAGTCGCGCATTCTTTTCATTGACCCTGAAATCCAGGTCACGTATATAACCACTGTCCTTTCCCAACAGGATCAGCTGTGCATCTTTTTTATTCTTTAACTGTTTGGCCAGTGCAGTATTTGAACCGCTGTATGCATTGGGCCAGAGATGAAACCAGATAAAGTTCAGCGTATCGGGCGACTGATTATAGTAGTAGAGATCGAGTTTCCCTTTGAGGATGTGTTCCGAAGGATCAAGGTTTACATCTATGCTATAATTCACCTTCTGCTGCCAGTAATCCTGCGCATGAACCGAACCTGCCAGTGCCAGCAGGAAAAATAGTTTTACAATCTTCTTCATGTGTTATAGTTGCACGATCATCTTCCTTTACCCAGGAAAATGATCCTTAATGTATGTAGCATAATTTTCAGATCAAGTGCCAACGAAATGTTCTCAACATAAGTAAGGTCATATTTCACTCGTTCCAGCATCTCTTCAACATTTTCGGCATAACCAAATTTGACCATTCCCCAGGAAGTCAGCCCCGGCTTCACTTTCAACAGGTAACCAAAGTAGGGTGCCCGCTCACGCAACCTTTCGATATAATATTGCCGCTCAGGCCTTGGACCAATCAATGACATTTCTCCCTTAAACACATTCCATAATTGTGGCAACTCGTCTAACCTCCATTTACGCATGATTCTTCCCCAGGGGGTGATCCTTGGATCATTTTTACTGGAAAGCATGGGGCCGTTCTTTTCCGAATCTTCATACATCGACCTGAACTTATGGATATAAAATTTTTTGCCTTTATACCCTACCCTTTCCTGCGAATAAATGATTGGACCCTTTGATGAAATCCTTACCCTGAAAGCAACATAGGCCATTAGTGGTGATAGCAAAATCATGGCCAGCAAGGATACCATGATGTCAAATACCCGTTTCATATTCTGCTGCCACTCGGGCATCAGGCCGGTCTGAATATCGGTCAGCAATGCACCAAACACACTGCTGGTACGCACTGAGCCGGAAAGTATATCGAGTGCATCAGGAGCAATTTTGATCTCAACATCTTTCTCACTAAGCCGGCTGATGATCTGTTCCATCCGGTTGTGTTCGGATCGTTCAATTGCCAGCACTACAAGGTCTATGGAATGATGATCAATGACCTCTTCCAGCTGCTCAGGACTGCCGAATTTCTTAAGTTTCTTATGTAGTCCATTGGTATCATTAACCCCGATAAAACCCTGGTATTCGTATCCTGCTAGCCTTAGTTCATTTTTTGTTTCCCTGAAGATCCTTGAAGCCATGTTACTTCCTCCCACCAGCAAGGCATTGAACTTTACCTGGCCTGTTCGCAATTGCAATTTAGCATGAGAAATAATAATCCACCGGCCGATAGCAATAAACAGGTATTGAAAAAAAAAGTAGGCAAAGAACAGCCTGTAATATTGATCTGAAGCGGTGTTCGAATCATTAATGATGGTAACAAAAAAAAGCAGGCCCGTTCCGATGGCTGTAACTATAAATGTGTTAACCAGTTCGGTTAATCTTGATTTCTTGTAAGGTGAAGTGTAAGCCCCTGAAATGCCATAAAGAATCAACCAGCAGGAAGGCAGCAAAAAGAAACCATACCAGAACGATGCAACAGAAGGAAAATTATTACCAAAATTGGTGACATGGTCAACAAAATACTTCCCACACAAATAAAGCAGGCACCAGCTCAGCAGCGATGCAGATACATCGGAAATAAGGTACCAGTTGGTATGTAGGGG
>JAEWIW010000050.1 GCA_023386855.1 Bacteroidota bacterium
GCTGGATATTCCATTTTTTCTCAATCAAAAGATTGATTCAACAGGTTCCTTTGGCGCCGGCATACTCGTGAATACCAAAGAAGCAGGCGCGGTATATCCTGATGGTTATGTATACATCTATGGCGTAAGAGGCCGCGCAAAAAATGTAATGGTGGCAAGAGTGCTTCCAACGCAAATTGAATCTTTTGATCAATGGCGTTTCTGGGATGGGAAAGGATGGAACAGTGATCCTGGAAAAATACAGACCATCACCGACCGCACTTCAAATGAATTAAGTGTTAGTCCACTTGGTGATGGACGCTATGCCATGATATTTCAGCTCGATGGCCTTGGTAAATATGTAGGCATGAGGCTGGGAGCCAGCCCGGTCGGGCCTTTCGGCCCTCCTATCCAGGTGTATGATGTAAGCAATGACCTGGAAAAGGACAAGGATATTTTTCCATACAATGCAAAAGCGCATCCTGTTCTTTCACAACCCAATCAATTGCTCATCAGTTTCAACGTGAACTCATTTGATTTCTTTAACGATATCAAATCTTTCCCGAACCTGTATAGGCCAAGATTCATAAGGATGAAGTATAATTTGAAATGATGGTTAAACGCATCGCTTAAATTATAATACACCTAATAAAGCAGGCATTAATAACAATAGCTATAAATAAAGGGAATGAGACCATTTCATTTTATAACTTTTTCGCTGGCCATCTTAACATCATGCAATAATGATAAGCCATCGACTCAAAAGCTATCACCTTCAGGGGCCGACAGCGGGTTAGTTTCCAAAGCCACCCCGCAATGGGAAGAGATGCTCAAACGCGATTCGGGGTGGATTGGTGCAGATGGCGTTTATGCCGTTGCCATGAACGGGGTGGAAACACCCGGCAAGGCATCACAAACAGAAACCATGTTCTGGTTCAGTGATAATATCTGGGGCAATATTTATGATGATACCCTGGCAAGCGATTGGGAAATGTCGAACAATTGCGTGGCCTATATGCAGGGTGATGAGCCCTCCGGATCAAAGATTGAATTCTTCAGGAGGAAAAATGAAAAAGGCCAGACCCTTTCCATGTTTGAGCCTAACACACCCAACACTTCCAAGGGCGATTATTACTGGCTGGGTGATGGTTTCTTTGATCATGCCATGGACAGTACCATCTATATTTTTGCCTACCGTATAAAGAATATTCCCGGTGGAATCTATCCCTTTGATGATGTAGGTCTTTCACTGATCGCCTTACCAAAAGGAAGCAAGCCTCCATTTCAAAACCAGCGACAAATGGATGTGCCCTTTTTTTATAAAGACAGCAAAGGCCATGGCAAACTGGTATTTGGCATTGCAGTACTGGCCAATACCGCCGGCGCCGGTGCACCAAATCCCGATGGATACATTTACGTGTATGGTGTAAGGGGACCAGAAAAGGAACTGGTGGTAGCAAGAGTAAAGGATAATGAATTTGAGAACTTTAGCCAGTGGCGATTCTGGAATGGATCGGCATGGCAAGAAAATGTACATGATGTGGCTGCGCTGACCAGCAGGGTGAGCAATGAAATGAGTGTCAGCTTCATGGAAGATGGCAGGGTGATAGCTGCCTACCAGCTCGATACCAATTCACCGGATATCATGATACAGGCAGGAAAAACACCTTATGGTCCTTTTCAACCTGCTAAGAAAGTATGGTCAACACCACAGGTATATGAAGACCTTGACTTTTATACCTACAATGCAAAAGCACATCCTCATTTATCTAAGCCTGGTGAATTGCTGATCAGTTACAATGTCAATTCATTCGATTTTCTTGATGATATAAAATATAAGCCGCATCATTTGCGCCCAAGATTTTTCACGGTAAAATACCGCTAGCATGAATGAAAATGATCTGTCATTGCATAATGAATCATGTTCCCTCCGCTTTGACCCGGAAGGCGCAGCATTGACAGATTTTCACTTGCATGACCAGGTTAACCCACTTAATTTTCGTGTACAACAGGAATCTGCTGGAAGTACATTAAACTTCAAGGGACATTTCACCTGCATCGGCCATTGGGGTGATCCATCACCGGGGGAATTGCATGCAGGCCATGTAAAACACGGAGAATTAGCACAGCTTCCCTGGAATTCATCAAAACAAAATTCCACGCTAAGTTTTTGGTGCAGTTCGGAAAGGGAAGGATGGACAACAAAGAAAAAAATAACCCTTGATCAAAACGCTGCCTGCTATTATGCGGAAGAGGAGATCACCAATACTCAATCAACCGGCAGGTTATTCAATGTAGTACAACACCCCACTATTGCAAAGCCTTTCCTTGATGCTTCAACGATCATAGATTGTAATGCAAATAGCTGCTTTGATTATGGGTTTGAACACTATACTACAAACATCATGTGCCACTGGCCCGAAGTTCTTACAACAGAAGGTCCGTGCATTAACTTGCGCAAACAGGATTCATCATACAATTCAGTGTTTCCTTCGTTAATTGATCCATCCTCCCCTATTGGCTGGATCACCGCTTATTCTCCAACACATCAATTACTGCTGGGCTATGCATGGAAACGGAGCCACTATCCCTGGATCAATCATTGGTTACATAGCGAACCTCAAGGCGTCATGTACAGGGGGATGGAATTCGGAACCACTGGCATACATAAATCATTGAAAGAAATTTGGGAGCAACGACTTACCTCCTTACTGGATGAACCCACCTCCCGTTTCATTGACGCCGGTGAATCACAAAGCAGGTTCTATTTTTCTTTCCTGGTAAACATACCCAGGCCGATCAAAGGCATTAGCAAAATTACAGTACAGCCAAACCAGTTTATCCTGTCTGAAACGGGCGCTGGAAATTCAATTACTATTAACCATCAATTTGATAATTATGTCATTTAATAACCGCACAGTTGTGATAACGGGTGGCGCTAAAGGTATTGGTGCTGTATGCGCGGATATCTTCCTGCAGGAAGGGGCAAATGTGGCCATTCTCGATTTGGATACCGGTGGCGAAAACAATCATGGCGGTAAATTTTTAGCTGTTCAGTGCGATGTGAGTAAGGCGGCCGAAGTGCAAGCAGCCATGCAAAAAGTGAATGATGCATTTGGTTCCATCTATTACCTCATCAACAATGCAGGCATACAGCGCTATGGATCAGTAACAAGTACATCCGAAGAAGATTGGGACCTGGTCATGAACACCAATTGTAAAAGCTATTTTCTCAGCAGCAAATATGCACTGCCCTTTATGCAACAATCAGGGGCTGGCGTCATCATAAATGTTTCCAGTGTCCAGGCTTTTGTTACCCAACAGAACGTTGCAGCGTATGCCGCTTCAAAATCGGCTCTATTAGGACTAACCCGAAGCATTGCTATTGATTATGCGCCATCCATCAGGTGCATAGCGGTTTGTCCGGGTACAATTGATACTCCCATGCTCAAAAACGCTTTGGCAGAATCTGCAGATCCTGCTGCAGTAAGAAAAGAATGTGAGGAGATGCACCTGCTAAATCGTATTGGCACGGCAACTGAAGTGGCTTCACTCATTAAATTCCTTTGCAGTGCTGAAGCCTCTTTTATTACAGGTGAGTACATCAGGATTGATGGCGGACTGGGAATACAGATTGGTGGAAGTAAAAAAGAATCCATATGAAGATAACCGATATCAGGGCTACTACCGTTGCAGTGCCACTGCAGGCGCCGATCAGGCATGCCAATGGCTGTCATTGGGGAAGATTTATCCGAACCATCGTTGAAGTGGATACGGATGAAGGCATTACCGGCCTTGGTGAAATGGGTGGTGGAGGTGAATCAGCAGAAGCTGCCTTCGCTGGTCTGAAACCTTATCTTCTTGGTCATGATCCCATTCAACTCGAAGCGCTTTACTGGAAGATCTGTAATCCAACAGCATCATTATATAATAACCGCACACAACTTCATGCAGCTATCGAATTTGCCTGCATTGATATCATTGGAAAAAAACTTGGCATCAGGGCATGCGACCTGCTGGGCGGCGCATTGAGAGAATCCGTACCCTTTGCTTCATACCTTTTCTTTCGCTATCACAATGAAAAGACAGGCTTAGGCGGTGAAGAGCTTGCCGATGAAATGGTTCAACATGCAAAAGACCTGGTAAAAGAACATGGGTTCACTTCACATAAATTAAAAGCAGGAGTCTTTCATCCTGATCATGAGATCGAAGTGTTCAGGGC
>JAEWIW010000119.1 GCA_023386855.1 Bacteroidota bacterium
CGGTCGGCAAGTCCAACCCGGTCGAGCAGGTCAAGTGCCTTTGAACGGATATTCTTTTCACCCCTTAACTCCAGAGGTACCATTACATTTTCCAGGGCAGTAAGGGTTGGAAGTAACTGGAAGTTCTGGAAAATGAAACCAACATATTTATTGCGAACCTGTGCACGCTGGTCTTCACTCAGGTCTTCAAGCCTGATACCATTCATTTCAACGGAACCTTCGGTTGGGCGATCAAGGCCAGCCGCAAGCCCAAGCAGGGTAGTTTTACCACTACCGGATGGACCAACAATGGAGATAACGGATCCTTCTTCCACCGAGAGATCTATATGATCCAACACGGTAAGCTTTTTGCCGCCGCTTTCATAAGATTTGGTAAGGCCTTTGAGCTGGAGTATATATTGCACGAATGAATTGGTTTAACTTGGCTGATGATTGGGAATAAGTAAAAATACCTTAATTCAACTAAATCAAAAAAGGATGAAGCACTGGCTTGTATGTATGTTCATTTCAATCGGGATTTTTTCTATCATGGCATGTGGTGAAAAAAAGAAGGGATTGGATGCAGGCAAGATAGATTCAACGACGATGAAAAAAAATGATTCTACCGCCAAGAAAAAAACCATTTTATTTTTTGGTAACAGTTTAACTGCAGGATATGGAGTAGAACCAAGCCAGGCATTTCCTGCACTGGTACAACAAAAGCTGGATTCACTTGGACTGGCCTATACGGTGATCAATGCAGGCGTTAGTGGTGAAACTACGGCAGGTGGTAATAGCAGGATCGATTGGGTATTGAAGCAACCCGTCGACATCTTTGTACTTGAACTTGGAGCTAACGATGGATTAAGAGGCATACCGGTAACTGAAACCAAAAAGAATTTACAGTCCATTATTGATAAGGTGAAAGCAAAATCACCAGCAACAAAGATCATTCTCGCCGGCATGCAGATACCGCCGAATATGGGTCAGAAATATACAAAGCAGTTCAGGGAAGTGTATACTTCGCTTAAGGAAAAAAACGATTTAGCATTGATACCATTCCTGCTGGAAGGTGTAGGTGGAGAATCGAAGCTGAACCAAGCCGATGGCATTCATCCTACTGCGGAGGGTCATAAAATTCTTGCGGAAAATGTGTGGATGGTGCTGGAAAAAATGCTGGAGGAAAAATAGCCAATGCGGAAACGAATTGGTATCCGCATTGGCTATGGGAATTCAAGCGATTAAAAAACCTTTACTTCTGCCATATTGGTATAGGTCTGTGCATCGAACATTCCTGTAATAGTTATTTTAAGATAGCGCACTGGTTCCACTTCATTGGTAAAATTAAATTTTTGCCAAACAGTTGTATTAGATAGTGTAAGGTCCTGGATATGATTCCAGTTAATTCCATCATTGCTTCCACTTATTATAACATTTTTCGGCCTGTTCGTGCAACCACATTGCCTGGCCAGGAACATGATACCATGCAGGGATTTTGGACTTGCCATATCAACCGAAAACCAATGAGGAGGTCCGGGCACAGCCCCCTGCCATTGTGAATGCCAGAATGAAGCAGGGTTATTATCAAAAAGCTGGGCAACCCTGCCATTATTTGGTCCTTCCCCATTTGCTTCCTCCGATGAGAATCCAGTTACCACCCAATCGCTTGTACCATAAGGAGGAAACGGGTCTTTTTCTATATGAAAATAGACTGTATTCATCTCGCTGTTAGTGGGATGGCCTTCTGAACTGATCGTTACAGGCAACATATAGCCTGTTTGAGAGATATCAAATTTCGAGGGATAAAAGGTTATCTCAAAAGTGGTATCTGTCTGCCCTGCAGGAAGAACAACAGATTCATTGCCCAGCGAAAAATATTCCTCTGGCATGAGGGCATATTTGGTATGATGGGAGCTATCTTCATTATAGGTCTGCAGCGCATTGTTATTGAGTTTAAGCTGAAAGGTAACGTCGTTGCTGAGTGGCCTCGACAGGTTTGCTGACAATTTCACAACAACACTCTGTTTTGAAAGATCCAGGTTAAGAAGCGCTTTATTCCAGTAATTGATTCCACTGCTTGCTACGTTATAATTCTTTGCGGCAGGGAAAGCCAGTATAATTGAATTATTGTTATTGCCCATGGACTCTACAGTTTTGTAGCACGATTGAACAGAGGCTATCAAAACAAGTATGGGCAGGATACTTAATATTTTCTTCATTGTATATAATTTTTTATTCACTATTCCCAACCCGGGTTTTGCTCCAGGTTTGGATTTAATAACAATTGATCGGTTGGGAGAGGAAGCAGGTAATCGCGGTCAATTCTGAAATTATACCCATTCATACCCACTACATTATTTTTATAAGGGAAAATATAACCGTTTTCATCTACTGGGTATTGCCCTTCAACAAGTGACTTATAAGAATTACCATTAGCATCGGTCATGTTTTCAAATTGGGCTCTTTTAGCTCCTTTAGGTTTCCAGCCTTTGATAAGTTTATCTGCTGCAGCCCAGCGCCAGATATCATCATGTCTGTAACCCTCTGCCGCAAACTCAATTCTCCGTTCTCTTCTAACTTCGTTGATCAGGGGGGAAAGAGCAGGGAAAATCCAGTTAGGATCTGTAACTATAGAGGCTATGGCAAGTGGAGGCATTCCTACCCTGCTTCTTAATAAATTTATTGTTGCATCCGCATCTTCCTGTGTAGCCTGGCCAAGTTCTGCTTTTGCTTCCATGTAATTGAGCAGAACTTCTGCATATCGGAAATAAATAAGGCCCTGTGTGCCTTTTCCCACTTCATGTTGTCGGCCGTCAGTATTCAGGCCTTTGTAAAGTTGGTAACCTGTATAATCCTTGTCTTCATTTGCACCTTCCCAGGTGGGATGCCAAAAACGTACGGTATCAATTAGGTAATGTTCACCATCATTAATCTGAATGGTTTGTGCCAAACGCGGATCACGGTTAGAAGCCTCTTTCAGCAAGGTTTCATCTCCTTCATATAATGGACTCACAGCAATGGGTAACCCGTCTATAGACAAGTAATCATCAACCAGGCTCTTTGTAATCCCTCGTCCCCCGCCAAGTTTCAAATAACGGGCAATAAGAGTATAGTTTCCATCATCCGCATTATACTGGCGCCAGAACATTACTTCATTGCTTCCTGCATAATTAGTTTGGTTGAACAGTCGCCAATAACCATTTGGTTCGCCAATGTTATCTAACCCGAATTTTTTACTATCCATTACCAGTTTGGCAGCGGAAACTGCTTTTTGTAAAAAGCGTGTTCCATCAGATCCTGCAACTCCATATTCTGTACCTGCGTGATATTTTTCCCAGGTTCCTTCATAAAGAGCAACCCTTGATTGAAAGGCAGCCGCAAGCTCTTTATACACCCTGAAAGATTCAAATCCTGGCGCTCCTTTGGAAGGCAGCAATTCAATAGCTTTATCCAGAACAGCGATGATACTATCTGCAACAATATCACGTGAAAGACGTGGAGAATAAAGTTCTGTACTATCTGAAATACCGACCACATTGCTAATCCAGGGAAGGTTACCCCATGCTTTGAGTTTTCCATAATAATTCCAGGCCTTGAAGAATAATGCTTCCCCTAAATATTTATCTATATCAGCCTGGTTGCCTTCTGCAAGCTGGTACTTTCCTAAAAAATAATTAACCCTGCGAATGGCATTCCAGTCGCCATATGACCATCCTCCACCTGAAGAAGGAAGAGTTCTTTCACCATTCAGCTCACGGTTATAGTTCCTGTTGACCATGTTATCTGTACCCTGGTAATCATCTTCACTAAAAATACCCGCGGTAAAATATCCCTGGATATAGCTGGGCAGATCATTATAAAAGCTGTTTACATATAATCGGAGGTCATTAGGACTGCGCCAGAAATCCCCATCAGAAATGGAAGTCTGTGGTGTACGTTCGAGGAAATCTTTTTTACACGCAACCAAACCGGCAGCGAGCAAAAGGATCGCTATAAAAAATTTATTCTTTTTCATTCAACGTAATCTTTAAAATTTAGAATGTAACACTTGCACCAAAAGAAATGCTTCTTTGCAAGGGATAGATTTTAACATCACTGAAGTATATCTCCGGATCAATAGTGGAATGTTTTTTCATCGGTGATATAGTAAGGAGGTTTTCAACAAGTGCAAAAACCCTGAGTTTTTCGAGGCTTATACCATTAAAAAGTTTTTGAGGAAATGTATATCCTATCTGCACGGATTTGAGTCGTGCATAAGCAGTATTCTGCATATACTTTGTTTGTGCCTGCATGTTCTTCCCATTCTCTCCACTCATATAAAACTTGGGAAAGTACCCATTAGGATTGCTGGGTGTCCACCTGTCCATATGTACAGTAAATGGGGAACTTTGCCATTCACTTCCTGTTATACCCCAGAAATAATTGGTTCCTGAACCAAATACAGTTTCTCTTTTACCTACTCCCTGGATAAAAAAGCTTGCATCAAAATTTTTCCAGGTAAAGTCACCAAATAAACTGAACTGGTATTGCGGGGTTGAGTTTCCAATCACTTTCCTATCGCCCATATTGTCGACAGTGTTATTTCCCCAGTCTATTTTTCCATCGCCATTGATATCTGCATATTTAATATCACCAGGTCCCCATTGGGAATAAATGGCCGCCTGGCTTGCAGATTTCTGTACATCAGCATCACTTTTAAAATATCCAACAGTGGTATAACCATAAATGCTACCCATCACTTCTCCTTCATACCAATTAGAGATAAGCCTTTGTTCATTCGGGAATTTTTTTACAACGCCTTTATAATTGCTTAATATTCCACGTAAAGAATATCCAAGATTGCCCATACGGTCTTTCCATTGGAGGGTCAATTCAAAACCTTTCGTTTCAATAGCAGAAACATTTTCCTGTGGCACACCTGTACCTAAAATGGCTGGCAAAACTCTTGCTGGTCCAAGGTAATCTTTAGCACTTCTTTTATACCAGTCAAAGATTAAGGATAACCTGTTATCAAGGAAAGTGGCATCCAAACCAAAATCGAGTGTTGAAGTGGTTACCCATGTAATATTGGGATTGACAAGACCGGGGGCCCTGGTTGCGGCTTCCCGTCCACTTACAAAATACCAGTTGGTATTTGTTGGAGCAGAAGTTCCAAGTGCAGGATAGAAGGGATACCAGTCGCCTCCCAGCGCTGCCTGGTCGCCCAGGGAACCATAAGATCCTCGAATTTTAAATGTATTAATAAGGCGGTCAGCACCTAACGACTCCCAGAAATTCTCACGATGGATATTCCACCCGGCAGAAATTCCCGGATAAAAACCCCAACGATCATCGGCAAGGAAACGGGAAGTTCCATCATATCTTCCTACAAGTTCAAGCAGGTACTTATTGTCAAAATCATAATTGAATCGACCAAAATAACCTTCCGATGCGAGCTGTGATTTTCCATCACCAACATAAGGTTTAGTACCATATGTTGTACTGATGGAAGGTATATTATCTGTATAAAGATTGTTATTTCCACCCCAGAAGGAAGTATTGTCGTTCAACTCTCTTACATAACCACCCAGTATTTTAAAATTGTGATCGCCCAATGATTTTTCATAACTGGAAAAAGCGTTTAATACATGGTGATACTGGAAACCGGTTGAGCGTGAAAATTCATTGGGGAAGGTCCAGTCAATAGGTTTCTCAGCACCACTAGGAGTTGGAACATACACTGTTTTTTTATGATTGCTATTGTTCCAGATGTTTACTTCATAAGTATAGTTTACGGTTGCAGACCAGCCTTTCAAAGGCCGGATAACAAATTCCCCGGTGATCTGTGGCTTATCCCATGACTCCAGTTGTCGTCCGCCATATAATTGGAGTGGCACATCACTGATCTCTGAAAAAGTTTTTCCATCGGGTAGGTATAAAGGAACATTTGGATGTTTCCTGGCGATCTGGTGCATCCAGTTTCCTCCCGTTCTGCTCCCACCGCTCCATGGACCATCAAAAGTTTCTTTGGAATAGGATGATCTAAAATTCATCTCCAACCAATTAGTGAATTTGGAACTGAGGTTAGCCCTTACATTGTAGCGGCGATAGAGATCGTTGCCATATTTCAAAATTCCTGGCCTGTCGTTATAACCAAGGCCAACGAAATATTTATTTTTTTCCGAACCCCCACTAATGCTAAGGTTGTGCTGCTGCATAACCTGTGCATCCTTGTAAAAAATTTTGAACCAATCGTTATTGGCATTTCCACCAAACCACCCCAGGTATTCATCCACACCTGCATTTGGATTGGGTTGTGTTTCTGAAGTGATAATTCCTGCCTGGTAATCCTTCATTCGCCTGATCACCTCCTCAGAAAAATAACTGAAAGGCTGTTGCCCAGCATTGATGGCTGCTTCATTATAGATATCCGCAAAATCAAGGGAGTTGAGCATTTTAGGCATCCCGATGGGAGAACTTATAGTAAAATTGTTATTATAGGTTATAGTGGGTTTCCCAGATTTCCCTTTTTTAGTGGTAATGATGATCACTCCATAAGGCGCACTGGAACCATAAATAGCCGAGGAGGCCGCATCTTTTACAACAGTAATGCTTTCCACATCATTTGGATTAACAGCATTGATATCTCCTGCCTGGACTCCATCGATCACCACCAGTGGGCCGCCCGATACACCAAATCCTGTATATCCACGAATATTGAACGACTGTGTTGAATTAGGAGCACCGCCGCCATAGGAAGTGGAAATATTCAGATTGGCAACTGCACCCTGCAAGCCTTGAGATAACCGTACAATTGGCCGGTCTTCAAGAACCTTATTGTCGATCTGAACTACAGCCCCTGTGGCATTAGTTTTCTTTTGGGTTCCATAGCCAACTACCACCACTTCATCAAGGCCTTTCATTACATCCGATAACCGGATATTTACAGTTGTCCTGCCGTTTACATCAACAGTTTGAGTGGTATACCCTATCGAACTAAAAGTCAACCGACCTTTTTCATCCACCATGATGGAATAATCACCCTGTGTATTGGTACTTGTTCCATTTCCACTTGAAGCAGTAACACTTACATTGGACACCGGGTTTCCCAGGCTATCGGTTACTTTACCACTGACATTAATTTCTTTAACCTGCCATGGACTGGCTTCAACCTTGTTGAAAGCTGATAAAATCAGCAATAATAAGAGGAAAATTTTGCCTGGATGCCACCAAAGTAATCCTGGGGGGTGCCAAAAAGATGGCTTCATTTTTTTCATACGTCAATGTTTGTTAGTGATTAGAAATAAGTAGGGCAACAAAAATTAAGTATGACAAATAAAGCATCAAAAGGCTAATTCCAAGTAAGCCTATTTCCCCAATTAATCAATAATATTACCACCGGGAAAGGGATTTAGAGGAATGTTTGGTAAATCCAATTGAATTTTGGAAATTCAACACATATCGTATTATGTATAACAAAATAGTATAGCTATGCGCCCCCAGTTATTAAAAGTGGTTCCCTCTCCCGACAATTCCTTTATGGTCCGGCGAGATAGAGTACCACATATCAATAACCGTTGGCATTATCATAAGGAGCTTGAACTGATTCATTTCAAATGTGGATCAGGAACCCAGTTCATCGGCGACGATACCCGCCGTTTTAAATCAGGCGATGTTATTTTGGTTGGCAAGGATCTTCCCCATTACTGGAGGTTTGACGATCATTTTTTCAGCGATGGATCAATAGAATCGGCAGATATACATGTTGCCCATTTTTGCGAAAACTTTTGCGGAGACTCATTTTTTTTACTTCCTGAAAACAAAGGATTAAAAACTCTCCTGGAAAGGTCACAAAGAGGCTTGCAGGTAGAAGGTAATGCCCGGAGAAAAATTGCTGAAATACTGGATCAATTACTTCATGCAACGGGAACAAAAAAGATACTTTTACTGGTTGAAGCACTATACATTCTTTCAACTGCAGAAGAAGAAATTCATGAATTATCGTCAATCGGGTTTAAGGGCAACGCCCAGGAATGTGATGGGGATCGCATAAATGCGATTATTGATTATTCTATCAAGCGTTTTAAAAAAGGTATTGCCCTTGAAGAAATATCTGGCATTGCCAATTTGAGTAGCAATGCTTTCTGCAGGTATTTTAAATCCAAAACCAGGAAAACCTATTCGAGGTTCCTAATTGAATTAAAAGTAGGGCATGCCTGCAAAATGCTGATTGAAAAT
Source organism: Bacteroidota bacterium (assembly GCA_023386855.1). Lineage (GTDB taxonomy): Bacteria > Bacteroidota > Bacteroidia > Chitinophagales > Chitinophagaceae > Flavitalea. The sequence continues at coordinate 8,197 of JAEWIW010000119.1, forward strand.
AAACAAAGCATAAAACAGATCTGTTATGAAAGTGGTTTCAACAATTCAGCTTCCTTTCATAAATACTTTAAGATAATAACAGGGAAAAGTCCAAGGTGCTACCAGAAGGAATTCATCAAATAAATATCCCTATTGAAGATCCTTCCTGATTTTTTTTGGCAATCCCTTTACCACTAAATCATAAGATTGCCTGGTCCATTCAAGTACCTGGGCATCATTGATTGAGCCATCCATTTCGATTGTGTTCCAGTGCTTCTTATTCATATGAAATCCTGGTTTCACTGACGCATGCCTTTCACGTTGATCAATAGCATCTTCGGGGTCAGCTTTAAGATTGATAGATTCAAAAAAATCAATATTGGTAAGTGCAAACATCTTACCTCCAACAGTAAAAACCAACGTGTCCTCGCCAAAAGGAAACCCTTCAGTTGCTCCCTTCAATGAAAGACAGTAGTTCCGGAATTTTTCAAGATCCATGATTGAAAGTATAATTAGTGTGATTAGTGCTCCCGGTCCCCGGCCCCCGGTCCTTTCTTGCGGTTCACGGTCCCTTCTTGCGGTCCACGGTCCCTTCTTGCGGTCCCGTTTTCAATCCAGCTTAGCGCCACAAAATTTGCAAAACCTGGCATCCAGGTCGTGCCCCTCTCTTCCACAGGCCGGGCATGCGTCTTTATGTTCCTTTCTTTTTCTTGCCTGTGCTGCCATCTCTGTTGTGATGATACCTGTTGGAACAGCGATAATACCATAACCCAGCAGCATGATTAGGCTGGCCACAAATTTACCTAATGAAGTGACTGGAGAAATATCGCCGTAACCAACAGTGGTGATCGTCACAATAGCCCAGTACACTGAGGAAGGTATGCTGTCAAATCCGTTTTCCTGGTGCTCGATAAGATACATTAGTGAACCCAGGATGATCACCATCATCAATACGGTCAACATGAATATGCTGATCTTTTTAATACTGCTTCGAAGGGCCACGCCAAGAAAATTCATTTCAGAAATGAAATGATTCAATTTGAATATCCTGAATACTCTTAAAAGCCTTAGCGCTCTGAACACAAGCAGCGATTGTGCCCCGGCAAAAAATAAACTCAGGTACACAGGCAGTATGGCCAGCAGGTCAATGATCCCCAAAAAACTCCTCGCGTACAAAATGGGACGATGGACACTCACCAGTCTTAAAATATATTCAATGGTAAACAGTATGGAAAAAACCCATTCAAGAATGTAGAATAAATGTCCATAATGTGCATGCAGGGAGGGAACACTGTCGAGCATCACAATTAATATGCTTAGCAGTATCAATGCCAGCAACATCACATCAAAGAGTCTTCCACCAGGTGTATTGGCTTCAAAAACAATGGTATGTAACCGGGATTTCCATCCTTCCTGTTTCACTGCCATATAAATTCTTTACTGCAAGATAGTCACCAGCCCCGTGAATTTCAGCATCGCCGTCAGCCTAATTAGTCCGCATTGTCTGGTACAGTTTTTTATGGTTATATCTCGATAACAACATTGTAAACCAATTTGATCTTATATGAGAAGTAAACTCCCCCTGCTGCTGGCCGGTGCCGCAGCATATGGTTTTTATAAATATTCAAAAATGAGTTCTGAAGAAAAAAACAGGCTTATCAGCGACCTGAAAGAAAAAGGCCGTAAACTTTATGGACAATTCATGCCTTCATCAAACAACATGAGCGATGCGCAGCCAAGCCCTGTGCATGCTACAGGGTCAGGCACTACGGGCATGGGAAACAGTATGAATACATCAGGCACGGTTCATACGGGCTCTTCCAATGAATATTCAACCGGTACAAGTGGACAAAAAATGTCGGGTTCACATTCCGGTTCACATGGCATAAACAACCCCGACCTGGGCGATACCCGCACAGATTCTTATGAAAGGGGCATTCATCCATTGGGATAACATCGTATTTATCCAGGAAAACTTAAGCCGTAATTGTATGTTTACCATTGCGGCTTTTGTATTTCATGTGTTCATTCTTTCATTAACTCATACTTTTGGTGTATGAACACCAAAGAGCTGTACCAACATTTTCTTCATCATCCTTCGGTTCAGACCGACACCAGGAAGATTCGTAAGGGTGATATCTTCTTCGCATTAAAGGGTCCTAACTTCAATGGCAACAGCTTTGCTTCCAAGGCCATTGAGCTTGGCGCATCCCTGGCCATCGTTGATGAAGCGCAGTACGCGAACAATAAAAACATATTCTTAGTTGCTGATACCCTCCAGTCGCTCCAGCAACTTGCTCTATACCATCGATACCAGTTCAACATTCCTTTTATTGCCATCACGGGAAGCAATGGTAAAACCACTACTAAAGAATTGGTTCATGCTGTTCTTTCTTCCCACTTTCATACCTATACTACAGAGGGAAATCTTAATAATCATATTGGCATCCCGCTAACACTTCTTTCCATAAAAAAAGACGCCGAAATGGCCGTGATTGAAATGGGAGCCAATCACCAGAAAGAAATTGAACAGTACTGCCAGTTTACACAGCCCACCCACGGCATTATTACAAATTGTGGAAAGGCCCACCTGGAAGGCTTTGGCGGCGAAGAAGGGGTAAGAAAAGGAAAGGGTGAACTCTATGATTTCCTTCGCACCAATAATGGTACGGCATTCGTGATGTGGGATTATGATTACCTGCGTGAAATGAGTCGCGGCATATCTGTTGTACATACTTATGGCACCAGGGATGCGGAGATCAATGGACAAATCATTCAATCCGAGCCCTTCCTGAAAGTAAGGATCGAAGATGATCCCGAACTGGAACAAATCAGCACACAACTGGTGGGCGACTATAACCTTCCTAATGTGCTGGTTGCCGTAACCATTGGGAAATATTTCAATGTTCCTTCAAGCCAGGTCAAGAAGGCCATTGAAGCATACCATCCTTCCAATAGCCGGTCGCAATTGGTTCAGCGGGATTCCAACAAGATCATTCTTGATGCATATAATGCCAATCCAACCAGTATGAAAGCGGCTATTGAAAACCTTGCTGCATTAAAAGCTGATAAAAAAGTATTAATGCTGGGCGCAATGGCAGAACTGGGACAGGAAAGTCTCCATGAACACCAGAGAATCATAGATCTTATTGGCAGGTATAAATGGGATGCTGTTGCACTGGTTGGTGGTGATTTTACAAAGCTTCAACATCCTTATGTTTCATTACCTAATGCAGAAGCTGCAAAAACATGGTTCGATCAACAGCATTTCAACGATGCTTATATCCTGGTAAAAGGATCAAGAAGCACAGCGATGGAAAACATTCTTGTTATTTAATCCTATTGCCCATGGCTGGTAATCAATAATACCTTTTCTTTCCGCTCCCGATCCTTACCTGGTACATCCCGGCCTTTGCAGGAACAGTTTTTTTAGTAAGGAACTGAAAAATTGCTTCATGTATACATTAGGGATCAATGCTGTTTTCCACGACTCATCTGCCTGCCTGTTGAAGGAGGGAAAACTTATCGCAGCTGCTGAAGAAGAAAGATTTACCCAGATCAAACATGGCAAGCGGCCCATTCCATTTTCTACCTATGAGCTTCCCTTTCATGCAATAGATTACTGCCTGAAGACAGCAGGAATACATTTAAAAGATGTAGATCATATTGCCTATTCTTTTGATCCTTATATGCTGCTGGGTGATGAGGCCGGCAAGCCCACCATCGAAATACCACTGGAAGAAGCGATGAAAAAGGAACCATCGAAATGGACCTCACCATGGGACCCTTTATTTCTTTCTTATATCGTGAATGCGCATCATCAACTTATTGATGGTTATCCCCATCATTTGCAGCCAAGATTTAAAGGGGCTACTGTAGACGATGCCAAATGGCATTTTGTTGAACATCATATTGCCCATGCTGCAAGTGCATTCTGGCCATCACCTTTTGATCGTGCTGCAGTGATCACGCTTGATGGAAGAGGCGAGATCGCCACTACAACTTATAATGTTGCCAGTGGCAACGAGATGAAACGTATTGGCCAGGTCGATCTTCCCCATTCACTTGGTTTATTGTATGAACGCATTACTTCATACCTCGGCTTTCTTCATTCATCCGATGAATATAAAGTGATGGCGCTCGCCTCTTATGGCGAACCTGTATTCGCAGATGATTTCAGGGAAATGATCACTATGCTGGATAATGGTCAGTATACTATTACCAATGAAAATTTTGAACAAAGATTTGGACCAGCACGCACCAAGAATGATCCCTTCACCGAACATCATTTCAACATTGCACATTCCCTGCAACTGGTGCTGGAAGAAAAAGTTTTAGAGATCATTGAATGGCTGCATAAGGAAACAGGTGAAGAAAATTTATGCATGGCAGGAGGTGTTGCAT
>JAEWIW010000262.1 GCA_023386855.1 Bacteroidota bacterium
GATTCAATGAAGGTCACTATCCCGGTTGTGACCGATTCAGTGATCATGGTAAATATTGATACCACTTTAAGGATTAAAAACCTTAACCCCTATTTTACCCTTCATGTTGATTCCTCGTTGAATTATCAGCTGGAGATCAATCGCGACCAGGAAAAATACTATTGGTTCCTGAGGAACTCACCTGTGGGTTTAAGGATCAATAAGGATAATGGTACGCTGATCTTCAAGGCTGACAAATCCTATTTTCTTTCCGGCAAACTGAAATATGATACGGAATATAAAGTGAATGTTGGGGTTCAAAACCTGAACAATCCTAAAGACAGGGTGGATACTTTTTTTGTAATCCAGTTTTACAACACCGATATCATTCCTTCCCGCATCAAACCTTCTGTGAGTAATACACTGATCGTAGATGAAGGTGATACGGTTAGTTTTAAAGTGCAATGTGAGAACGGAAGTTTTCCTATTGAATACATCACCTTTTTCTCCAATACCCCCTTGCGAAATTATACCCAGGTCAATTCCTGCGATGATAATTTTGTTTGGTCACCTGCTTTTGACTTCGTGAAAGAAGGTGAAAATCCCGGTGAAAAAAATCCAAATGAAAAAACGCTTTTACTAAGCTTTATAGGTACCACACGTTTCATGGTAAGAGATACGGCCGTAGTGAAAATCATTGTGAAGAATGCATTGAACTACCCGCTTGCCCTTGAAGAACATAAGTTGATCACGCGGAATATTCAAACCTATATTCTACAGTTGAAATATACTTTTATCCAGCTGGATAAGAATGTGAAGAAGACCCGGTCTACCCGTACTGGCTTTGATATTACCGGTTCCACTACTGCGCTTACCGGTAGTATATTGAACTATTCTGATAATACAGAGTTACAGAAGACTGGTAAGATCTTGCCCAGCGTTGGTGTATCGCTTGTGCCTATTAAGGAAGCTGTTGCTCCTCAAAAAGTATTTGACCAGAACCAGGCTTCACTTGTGCGTTCCTCTATCAAACGACTGGAATATATGGTGCAGGATAATGCTGTAGTGGGTGAGAAAGACCCGGATATTGCCAAGAAAACCAATAAGCTCAAGGATGAGCTCAAACAGATCCAGATCCAGCTGATTGATATCCCGCTCGAGATTACCAGGAATATGACTGAAGAAGAACTCAATGAATACTTCAACAGTCCAAAAGTGATGAAGAAATACAGGATCAAAAAATAAAATTCATATAAAATCCCGGTGATGCCGGGGTTATTTTTTTGCTTTATGCACAGTATTAGTTTCCCTGTTTCAAAACAATTTCAGCCTTCTTACTCCCTGCTTCCTTATTCACAGCCTTCCTTTTTCCTGGTATCTATGAGGTATTGAATCTTCCATCCTTCTTTCAACCGGACCAGCTGGAAGGAATTGACTCCACAATGACTGAACTTTCCATTGTAATAAAATTGGTATGGAGTCCATACTATGGCAAGCGAACCATCAATTTTTATAGTTTCGAAACTGATCCTTTCATCGGCCACTCCTGGTTGAATACCTTTTATAAAATCAATGAAAGCTGCCGGCTTTTCTGTCCTGATCATGGTATTGCCCTGCTTATCTTTTGCAATGGTTTGCATGATGGCGCTGTCGGCAAACACTTGCTCTAATAATTCAGGTTTTGCCGATTTCATTCCTTCAAAAAGCCGGTTAACTACCGCTTTTACTGAATCTTCCGGTTGTTGTGCATGTACCTTTGCAAACGCAAAGCAGAAAAACAGAACGCAAAAAGTTGTTCTCATTTTATGGTTGTTTAAACAGTTTAAGGCAGGATTTTTGATTTTATAAACGGAACAATTTAAACATCCTACTCATGAAAACACGTTATTTTTTACAAGCGGTCGTGATACTGTTTGTTAGTATCCTTTTGTTCTCCTGCAGGTCATCGCGCGAAACTTCGCATACTCACAGGTATCCAAAACATAGAAGCAGCCTGCCTCCCGGGCATGCAAAAAAGGTTTATGGTCATCGATCAGCCAGGGTCTTTGCCCCAGGCCAACAGAAAAAGCGCGACGTACACTATCGCCATCACCACGATGATCATGATAAAAGAAAAAAGGACCGGAAGAAAGGAAGACATTAATTAGGACCGGGGAAATCAAGTGATTAGTGACTAGTGATTAGTGACTAGTGTAGATTTTTTTAAAAAATAAAGGGCATGTAGGAATTTAATTCTTACACGCCCTTTTAAATTTAATAGAAGAATGCCGACCTTTTGTATTTCGTATTTTGTATTTCGTATTTTTTTTTCCCATCTTGTCCTTGGCCGTACCACGGACCTGCGGCCCTTGGGACGGCCGTTCAATCACCCGGCCCCCGGTCCTACTTTATATACCCTAATATCTTCAGCATACTTTGCGCCGATTGTTCCCTTGCATAAACCCAGTCGACCAGTTTGCCATTCTTATCATGGCCAACAATAATGTGTTTGGGAGAAGGTATCAGGCAATGCTTGATACCTCCATAACCACTGATCTGGTCCTGGTATGCGCCTGTATGAAAGAACCCCAGGTAAAGCGGTTCTCCATTGGTGCCTACTTTAGGCAGGAACACTTCATTGACATGTTCTTCCGAATCATAATAATCATGACTGTCGCAGGTGATGCCTCCCAGCACCACACGTTGGTATTCTTCATCCCATTTATTCACCGGGAGTAACAGGAACTTCTCTCCTATTCCCCAGGTATCGGGTAATGTAGTGATGAACGATGAATCGATCATATACCAGCACTCACGATCATTCTGCATCTTCTCGCCAATAACGCTATAGATATGCGCCATGCTTTCACCCACTGTATAACTTCCGAATTCAGTAAAGATATTCGGCATGGGAACCTTGTTCTTCTTGCAGGCTTTCTTGATATTACCCACGATCTCGTTGATCATAAACTGGTAGTCGTATTCAAAGCCAAGCGAGTGCTTGATAGGAAATCCGCCACCAATATTGATCGAATCCAGTTCAGGACAGATCTTCTTTAACTGGCAGTACAGGTTGATGATCTTGTTCAGCTCACTCCAGTAATAGATATCATCCTTGATACCTTTATTCAGGAAGATATGCAGCATCTTGAGCTGGAACCGGTCTTCATTTCCTTCTATCTTATCTACATAAAATTCAAGTATATCCCTTGCCCTGAATCCCAACCTGGAAGTATAGAATGGGAAGGTAGGTTCTTCTTCTGCAGCTACCCTTATGCCCAGTTTGAACGGCACTTTCACTGACTTCTTATATTGCTGCAGTTCATCCTTGTTATCAAGAATGGGAATTACATTCTTGAAGCCGGTATTGAGCAGGTGGGCGATCCTCGAGGTATAGCTCTTCTGTTTATACCCGTTACAGATAATGAATATGTCTTTATTGATCTTCCTTTTCTCGTAGAGCTTCTTGATGATCTCGATATCGTAAGCGTAGGAAGTTTCGAGGTGGATCTCATGTTTGAGGGCTTCTTCCACTACAAACGAAAAGTGAGAACTTTTGGTACAGTAGCAGTAATTGTATTGCCCTTCATAACGGTGCTTTTTAAAAGCATTATCAAACATCTTCTTTGCCTTCCTGATCTGCATCCCGATTTTCGGAAGATAGGTCAGCTTCATGGGCGTTCCATATTTTTCAATAAGCGCCATGACATCAAGACCATTGAAGAAAAGATTTCCATCTTTCGTTTCGAATCCTTCCTGGGGAAAATTGAAGGTCTGCTTCACCAGGTCGGTGTACGAATTGTTCATGAACCTGTTCTGTGTGCTGATAGTGGTAAAGTTTAAATTGTTTAAGATCTGGTTGATCCCTGCTTCCCAGGCGATTACAAAAGTAATTTTTTGAACAATTAAAAATAAAAATCCGGATGTGAAATTTTCACACCCGGATTACATATCTGGTTTATGACCATTATTTAACGGAAGCTACAAGCTGCTTGAAAGAATCCGGCTCATTCATCGCGATATCAGCAAGGATCTTACGATCGAGGGTGATACCCTTCTTATTGAGCAGGTTGATGAACTGGGAATAGGTAAGCCCTTCTTCCCTTACAGCAGCGTTGATACGCGCGATCCAAAGAGCGCGGTATTCCCTTTTCTTCAGTTTACGGCCTACATATTTGTATGTAAGACCTTTCTCCATTACGTTTTTCGCAACGGTATATACATTTTTACGCTTGCCATAATATCCTTTGGCAGCTTTGAGAACTCTTTTCCTGCGTGCTCTTGAAGCAACGGCGTTTACTGAACGTGGCATATCTGAATAAGTTTAATTTTTGTTGATGAATTGCTGTTGGATCGTTATTATTTCAATCTCAGCAGGCGTTTTACGAAATCGAGGTTTGATTTGTGAACTACTCCATCCTTGTTCAGTGCACGCTTGCGCTTTGTTGACTTCTTGGTGAGAATGTGGCGTTTGAAAGATTTCTGGTGAGTGATCTTTCCGCTTCCAGTTACTTTGAACCTTTTCTTGGCACTGGAATTTGTTTTTACCTTCGGCATTTTTTAATTTTTACTTTTACACCCTGCTGGCGGTCCTGCACTGGCAGTACTCTTATGGGGCCTTACGGGCAATCAGGTTTCCCTGAAACGGGACGCAAAATTAAGGTAGAAGCACGGAACCACAAAGAAAATGCCCTTGTTTTTTAAAAATCTGTGCTGCAAATTACTTCAAATCATATCTTTAGAACTACATCAACCCCCATTTTCTTTTATGAAACGATCTTGCTTTACGCTTCTATTCCTTCCCCTATTGGTTTTGGCCCTTTTCTCCTGTAACAAACGCTCCGGCAAACCCCGGCTGCTGGTGTTCTCAAAAACCGCAGGCTTCCGCCATTCTTCCATAGGTGTCGGTAAGGAAGCCATCATGAAACTGGCCGCTGATAACGGCTACCTGGTCGATACTAC
>JAEWIW010000208.1 GCA_023386855.1 Bacteroidota bacterium
CTAATGGTCCAAGCAGCTCAAAAGGCCACAATTACCGCGATTTTCCTAAAACTTCTTATATAAGCTATTATAAAAAGTTATTATCCCTGGGCTACAGGATCGGACCTACCATAGATCATGATAATCACCATAATACTTTTGGAAGAACAGCAGCTTCCCGCACAGTTATACTGGCCAAAGCATTGACAAGGAATGATGTGCTTGATGCCTATCGCACCATGCGGTTTTATGCCTCCGATGACTGGAATGCCCAGGTGAAATTTACCATTAAGGACAAGCCAATTGGTTCGGAATTATTGATTGATGGTTCACCGGTAATTAAAGTATCCATACATGATGCCGACCGAAAAGATAAGATTGCCTTTATCAGGCTCTGGTACGGGAGAATCGGTTCTGCTGTATTACCTACTGTACTTGCTTCTTCACGCGATGTCAATTACCTCATAACAAGGCATAAAGGGATAAGAAAAAATCAATGTTATTATTATTTTGCAGAATTGCTGCAGAAAGATGGAAACCGCATGATCACTGCTCCCATATGGGTTACCCGGAAATCCTGAAAAACTAAAAATCAATTGTTACAGGATCAATTGTACCGTCGATCCGGATATAATTCACCTTGTTATTATTGGTGTTGGTCAATGTATAAAGTCCTTTTTCCAGGGCAAGCGTCCAGGGCCCTGTGCTGCTATGACCTTGTTTGATAACGGAAAGATCAGGACCTTCCAGCACGATATTTCCCTGTTCCACGAAGTGAAGGATAAGGTTGGTGAATTTTGTTGACAACGGTGCTCCAATGATAATGCTCTCAGTGGTAAAAGTATCTTCAAACATTACAGATTGTTGCTGGTTATGACTTTTAGCGATCTCTTCCACCTTTGTTTTTAGAAACCCTTTAATGGAAACTGTTGTGATGCTGCCTTCTTTATTGGATGCTGCTCCTCTTAATGCCTGCATCAGTGCCCGGGTGAAATGGCCGCGGACAAGGCTTTTGGTGGAATCCCAGTGTTCTGCTTCATATGCTGCATTATTGAATTCAGTGCCATAGGCAACAAAGCTTTTAGCAGGTTTATCCGCCGGCTGCTCAATGCCAATGGTGGGAGGCAGAGGCCTGACAGCTGTTTTCCTGTTCCTGCAACAATCAAGAAAGAAAAATACTTCCTGGAAGAAACCTGATTCGTTCACCAGCTTAAGATATTCTGAAGACGATAGTGCGCTGTTGGTGAGGATCTTTGACCACTTGGGCAGGCATAACGCATTTTCATTCCATCCTACTCCAAGTCCATGTCCTGCAAAATAAAAATACAATCGCCTGTACGAATGAGCAGATGCCTTTTCATAGATCAATGCAAGCTTATCATCTATATCGTCCTGCAGTGGTTTTACCGGGTCTGGACTTGACTCGATAAGATAGCAGTTTTCTCCAGGCAGGTCGCCGCCTTCAGGAGATAAAAGCCATTCCTGAAAGTCCCTGGCATCTTCAATCGGACCCTGCAATATACCAAGGCTCTTATAATGATTGATGCCAATAACTATGGCAAAATCGTTTGAGTTAGGCATCCTGCTTTATTGGTTTTGGATGATGGATCATGCCAACAGGCGGGGGATCATATGATGTCCATTCCATATCGGCATATAACTTTTTCATGATCGTTTCCATAAAGCTATTCTCTGGATATACTTTTATATGTTGGGCGGATAATTCACTGACGATTTTCATCCCCGTCAGGAACATGCTTGGAGCAGATAATGTAAAACCATTCAATGGTTCGTTGAAATATTTATAAGCCAGCATCCGAAGCGCCACCAGGTCGGGTGCATCATGATCATCAAGCACTATCCTGTCGTAGTTTTTTAACAGGCTCCGGAATTGTTCATCCTTATCTCTTTTCCCGCTGTTGAAATAAATATAGGCGGTGAGCAATGCGATCATAGGATTTTCCCAGTTACCTTCTGATAGCCTTGTCATGATCCTCTCCGGTATAAAATAAATCCCGTTATGCATTTTCTGCATGCTGGCATCCATGATATAATTGACAGGGTTATCGGGCCGAAAGCCAGTAACCACGCGCTCTGTAGCAATCTTTAACGAAGGGAACAATGGCTGATCACGAATGGTAATAAAGAGTTGTGATTGCCATCCATTGAATGCATATAAAGGGATCTCTCTTTTTTGCTTTCCTGAATAATGGATATAATACTGACCGTTCTTTACCGGTGCATGAAAGGCAAGCCAGCCGGAATCGGGGTTTTCTTTTGTATTCGTAGAATCAAATGCATAAATAACTTTCCTGTTCTCATCCAGTATCGAGAATCCCTTGCCAGGTGATTTTCCCTGCGGGTTCAACTCTTTTGCCAGGTCTGCATTGGGATAACGAAGAAAAACAAATATGGCGCTCCACAACCCCTTTTTATCTTTATTGGTGGTGGGTTCAAGGCTCCATTTAACCGCTTCATCAGTATAATAATCATATGAACTGCTGAAAGCGTGTGCCGGCATGGAGGAATGTGATAATGGCGGATCCTGTTCAAGCTTCACATCCTGGTCGAGGCGAATCATTTCTTCCCTTGACTCCTCATTCAATTCAAGCCTAAGCCGGTACATACCCCTGGGAAGGTCCATGCTTATTTTGCCATAATCTTTTTTTACGATCTCGTTAAAGCCGTTGAAGATAATGAGGTGGCAAAAATCACCCAGCGGACCACTGGTGTGAATGGTGAGATTATAAAGTTGGTCGTTCGATGTCATCTGGGTTATATTCAGCATTCCCCATCTCAGGATCTTTACTCCACCTGGTGCTTCTTAGGCCTGGCGCCGATTCAAATCTTCTTAAATTTAAAAAAAGCTGTTCACAGTTTTTAGTTTTCATTCAATTTGTCTACCTTTTTTTAGTGGACTTTCCTGCTGTTTGCTGCGTTCCGGTTCAAAAAATTCATACCCTCCTGTTGCAAATCATTTAACCTTCAACAATAATCAACCATGTCAAGAAAAGGTTTTTCCCTGCATATCGGCTTAAATGCTGTTGATCCAAAACATTACGACGGGTGGGGTGGTGAACTCAACGGTTGCGAAAATGACGCGCATGTTTATGAAACAATAGCCAGGAAAGCAGGCTTTGAAGTAAGATCATTGATGACAAAACAAGCCACTCATGATGCTGTTTTAAATTCATTAAAAGAATATGCCGGTCAGCTGGAAAAAGGTGATCTGTTTCTGCTCACCTATGCAGGCCATGGCGGAACTATCCCGGATATCAATAAGGATGAAGATGATGGTTATGATGAAACCTGGTGCCTGTACGACCAGCAACTTGTCGATGATGAACTTTTTAAAGCGCTGAAAGAATTTAAAGTAGGTGTTCGCATATTGATCTTTTCTGATAGCTGCCATTCAGGAACCGTGGCCCGTAACCCGGTTATCATGAAGGAAGAACTGAGCCTCGACTGGTTTGAAAAAAATGAAACACATCCACTGGTATCAAGGCAGCCACCATTTGAAGTTTTACATCGCACTTATCAAAAGAATGCAGGCATATATAATCCTGTTCTTGAACAGCCAAAGGTTTATCCTGATGAAGTGCCAGGATTTGTAATGTTGTTTGCTGCCTGCCAGGACAACCAGACTGCGAAGGAATGGGGACAGAATGGCCTGTTCACGGCCACCTTTAAAAAAGTTTTTAATGGTGCCATTAAAAATTACCAGCTGCTATATAAAGAGCTCCTTAAAGAAATACCCAATATTCAAACCCCTAATCTGTTTGTATATGGCGACAGGCAATATGATTTCAGTAACGATCTTCCTTTCAGTATTTCTGGCGAACCCTTTATACATGAAAAGCCAGTCGTTAATCCATCAAAAAATGAAAATGAAGAAAACACCATAATTGTTCACGAGGGAAAGCATAAAACAATCAGGGAAAAAGATGCCGGCCCGCAGCAGGTAAACCAGGAATATGACCTGAAAGAAATTGAAGGAGGAGAAAAGGCATGGGATAAAGCTTACAGGGAATATTTTACTTCTGTAAATGAGGGGCGTTCCATTCTTTTTGCTGAACCCAATGCAGCCAGCAGGATGTTTGAACCAAAAGTAGAAAGAGATACGCCTGTACCTAATGAATACATGAATACCTGGCCGCAGCCCAGGCACTATGAAAGAGAATTCATCTGGCACCTTGATGAGGATTACTCGCAGTTGCGGAAGGCAAGTGAAAAAGTGCTGGAGGTCCTTGGTGATAAAGCGCATGTTCGTATCGGGCATATTGATACCGGTTATATTGAACATGTAAGCAATCCAATGAACCTGGTGAAAGAAAAAGGAGTAAGCTTTGTAAAGGATGAATTTGGAGTAAACAAAGGGCAGGATAAATTAAAAAGTGGTTTCCCTGCAGAGCAGGATGGGCATGGTTTAGCAACGATGGCTATACTTGCGGGCAACAAGGTTACCAAAGCAGATTCCTATGGCGACTATGAAGGATTTTTTGGGGCAGTGCCCTTTGCGGAGGTGATACCGATCAGGATCTGTGAAACGGTATATAATTTTTTCAATGCTAATGATGTTGCCGACGGCATTGACTATGCTGTAGATAATGGTTGCGATGTAATTACTATGTCGATGGCAGGGTACCCCACAAGAAGAGTTGCTGAAGCAGTTAACAGGGCTTATGAAAAAGGAGTAATTGTGGTTACTGCTGCAGGGAATAATTTTACTAAAGGCATGATGCGGTTAACGCCCAAATCGGTGATGTATCCGGCAAGGTTTGAACGTGTGGTGGCCGCAACAGGAGCGGCATCGAACCATGAACCATATGATCTTTCCATAAACAGCTGGTATAAGAACCGGTCGGAAGGAGGTAATTTCATGCAGGGAAACTGGGGTCCTCAAAAAGCCATGAAAGCCGCTGTAGCAGCCTATACACCCAATCTTGCATGGGCAACCGCACGCGATGGTGTAAAGTTTTTAAAGTCGGGCGGTGGCACCTCTTCCGCCACACCGCAGGTAGCAGCAGCTTTTGCTTTATGGGTCGCCTATAACCGGGATAAACTTACCAAAGCGGGAATGGACAATAACTGGAAGAAGGTGGAAGCAGCGCGCAAAGCCATATTCCGTTCGGCCAGCAAAGCATATCCTGAATACAGGAAATATTATGGTAACGGGATTATCAGGGCATTTGACGCGCTCGATAATTTCCAGTTTGAAACAGAGGGAGCCCAGCTGAAACCATCTGCAGAAGCAAAGGTTGGCTTTGGTGGTTTTTTCCAGTTTGCCGGCCAGTGGATCAGGAGCAGGGCAGAAGAAGATGCATCGTTAAAGGGATTTACAGACGACAGGGCACTGGAGGAAATGCTGGAACTGGAAATGATCCAGTTATTATACAAGGATCCTGAACTTTATCCTTATTGTGAAGCCATCGAATTTGAAACGGAAGAAGGTACTGATTTTTTGCAGGACCCCGTGGCAAGGAAGAAATTCTTTGAAAAGGTCAGGGCCTCTGAATATGCTTCTGAATTTTTAAAAAATGTTTTGAAAGAATAATTCCATACTCATGATCATATTGTTTTTAATCCTGCAGGGATTTTTCACTATGAGCCCTCAACAGGAGGGTTATATCCGTATCAACCAGCTCGGCTATGCCCCTTCTTCCTCCAAGGTAGCAGTGCTGGGGTGGATGAATGTAACCGGAGCTGATGAATTCGTTGTGGAAAAATTACCTTCCGGTAAAGTTGTGTACAAAGCTTCGGCCGGCAAGAATTATGGGAACTATGGTCCTTTCAAAAGCACTTACCGCCTTGATTTTTCTTCCTTAAACAAAAAAGGAAAATACCGCATAAGAGCAGGTGCAGTGTTATCACCGGAATTTGAGATCAGTGAAGAAGTATATGATGGACTGGCCGATTTCTGCCTTCGCTATATGCGCCAGCAACGAAGTGGCTTCAATCCTTTTTTGAAAGATTCCTGCCATACCCGCGATGGATATACTTTATATGCCCCGGTGCCCGACAGCAGCTTTATCGCGGTATCCGGGGGATGGCACGATGCCAGCGATTATCTCCAGTATTCCACCACTTCGGCCAATGCTACTTATCATTTGCTTGCAGCATCCAGGGATTTTCCAAAAGCTTTTATGGATCGCTACCAGGCAAATGGACTGGAAGGAAAGAATAACCTGCCGGATATATTGGATGAAGCCCGTTGGGGAATGGACTGGCTTTTAAAAATGCATCCAAAGGAAGACTGGATGTTCAACCAGCTGGGGGATGATCGTGACCATCGTGGCATGAGGATACCAAAAGAAGACACTAACTATTATGGCAGGGGTATTGAACGACCGGTGTATTTCTGTACCGGCGAGCCACAGGTAAGAGGAAAGTTTATGAACAATTCAACGGGAGTGGCTTCCACCGCCGGAAAGTTTACGGCAGCATTTGCACTGGGAAGCAGCCTGTTTAATTCCATTGACCCCACCTATGCAGGCCTGTTAAAAAAGAAAGCACAATCTGCTTTTGCTATGGGATTATCAAAGCCCGGTGCCTGCCAAACGGCATCTGTTTTATCGCCTTATATTTATGCGGAAGACAACTGGAAAGATGATATGGAACTTGGCGCTGCATTGTTGAGCAGCCAGGGTATCAGCGACCAGGCGGACCTGGCGTTTCGTTATGCCGGGGAAGAGCCCATTACACCCTGGCTTGGTTCCGATACGGCAAAGCATTACCAGTGGTATCCTTTCATAAATGTGGGTCATTATGAACTTGCACGGTATGTAAAGAATCAAAAGAAAGACAGTATAACCAGCTATTACAGGCAGGGAATTGAAAGGGTATGGAAGAAAGCTTCTGCCAATGCATTTTACAGGGGGATACCGTTTATCTGGTGCAGCAATAATCTCACGGTAAGTTTTTCCATTCAATGCTATTGGTATAGGAAACTCACCAATGATAACCGCTACCTCCAGCTTGAACAGGCATGTTTCGACTGGATCTTTGGAACCAACCCCTGGGGAACAAGCATGGTATATGGTTTGCCGTCTTATGGCGACACACCTGTTGATCCACATTCCGCTTTCACACATTTAAAAAACTATCCTATTGATGGCGGACTGGTGGATGGCCCGGTATATACCAGTATATTTAATAACCTGATTGGCATTAAATTGTTTGAAGAAGATGAATATGCGGAATTTCAGAGTGAACTTGCGGTATACCATGATGATTATGGTGATTACAGTACCAATGAACCAACAATGGATGGTACGGCATCATTGATCTACCTGCTTGCAGCAATGCAATCAGAGGCAGGAAATAAAATAAATTCAAATAGAAATCATGAGAAGTAAAGCCAGTATCAAGAGTCATCCCCTTCACCCGATTTTAGTTTCCTTTCCTATCGCGATGTTTACCGGTACAGTGATCTTTGATCTCCTGGCCCTGTTCATCGATGATCCTGCATTTTTGGCAACAGGTTATAATATCGAGATCTTCGGGGTTATCATGGCACTGGTTGCTGCAGTTCCCGGTATCATCGATTATTTATATACTGTTCCACCAAAAAGTTCCGCAAAACAAAGAGCGGCAAAGCATGGGGTCACTAATGTAATTGTAGTGCTGCTATTTTTTCTTTGCTGGATGATGCGGGGTTACTGGGCGGTGTCGCTGGTTTATGTGATCCCTATCGAAGTACTTGGCCTTATATTGATGGGAATTGCAGGCTGGATGGGTGGCACCCTGGTTTATCGAAACCAGATCGGCGTTGATCCACGGTATGCCTATGCCGGAAAATGGAAGGAGTTATATCTTGATGCAGAATCAGATTCAATTGAGGCTGCCGAAGCGCATAAACTGGAAAGAAACCAGATGATGCTGCTGCATTTTGGCGACAAAAGGATTGTGCTGGCAAAGGGAGATGATGGACTGGTGGCTTTTGAAGATCGCTGTACCCATAAAGGTGCTTCACTTGCCGCAGGTTCCATGATCTGTAATACGGTTCAATGCCCCTGGCATGGGTCGCATTTTGATGTCCAATCCGGCGAAGTAAAAGCTGGTCCGGCAAAGGAAAAAATTCAAACCTTCACGGTTTCTGAAAAAGATGGTAAGGTTTTTATCGCCCACAGGGCTGTTAAGGCTAAATAGATATCTTTGCCGCTCAAAAACCAATATGATGCGTGTTATTCTTGTGATGTTGAACCTGTTCCTGGTTTGTTCTACCTATGCAAATGATTTTCTTCCCAACGGTATCTACCGTGGTGCGATCCGCCGCCCTGATGGTATTGAGATCGTCTTTAACATGGAAGTTACCAGGGAAAATCAAAAGCAGGTACTCTATATTATCAATGGCAATGAAAGAATGGAAGTGGACCAGGTGGAAAAGAAGGGTGATTCACTGCTGATACAGCTTCCTTTTTTTGAATCCTCTTTTTCTGTGAAGGTGGAACAAAACGGTGACCTGCAAGGATACTGGGTGAAGCGGCTTGCCGAACGCGACCAATGGTTGCCATTGCATGCAGAATATAAAAACGCTCATCGGTTTCCTGCTTCCCAGCCTGCTGCTTTCAATATAGCAGGTCGGTGGGCTGTAAGTTTTATCAAAAAAGATAAGACCAGTAAAGCAGTTGGTGAATTTGAGCAGCAGGGCAACAGGGTTACAGGCAGTTTCCTTACCAACGATGGAGATTACCGGTTCCTTGAAGGAATAGTGAAGAATGATTCGTTGCTGCTTTCAGGTTTCGACGGGGGATTTGCTGTATTGTTCACGGCAAAGATCAATCCTGATAAATCTTTGACAGGTACATTGTTTACCGGCAGTACAGGCATTGTTCCATGGAAGGCAACAAAGGATGAAGATGCTGAACTGGATGATGAATACCAGCTCACGCGAATGAAGGAAGGTAAAAGCAGTCTTAATTTTAGTTTCAATAACCTTGAAGGGAAAAAGATTTCGGTTAAGGATGCCCG
>JAEWIW010000231.1 GCA_023386855.1 Bacteroidota bacterium
TCCAGTTTACCAGCTTAATGGAAAGGCTACGATTGCCGATGCATCCTGGCTTTTACCAGCCGCCGCCATTAATATTAATGCACCGCTTGAAGCCGAAGGAACCGGTGCGATGGCTATTGGTGTAACGGGGGGATTGGAAGTGGGATGGAGTGGATTGAAAGATGCGAATCTTTATGAACCTTCCCAGGCCTCGCTATTGAACGCAATGGTGATGCTGATGCCCGGTAGACTGAATATCTCTACTTTGTTTGCTTCGAACGTTACAGGTAAACAGCGATTTAATTTATGGCAGGAAACCACCCCTGAAGTAGTGGTAAAACCTATTCAATATATCGACCTTCAATACACTAAGCAGTTCTTCTTTTTTTATGATAGCCTCCAGAAAGGAACGGAAACCATTGCTACGCAGGCCAACTGCTCTGTGCATGTTGATAAACCTGTAAAAGTTGATGGGTCTTCATTCCCCGTGGAAAGCCTGCAAACCCTTTATTCGTTTACATCAAGCCAGGCCCTGCAACTGGTAGGGTTATATGACGACAATATTCTTATCGACAACTGGAGCAAAACGTATAAACCCATACCCGGTGTTCCAACACCGCCCGTGACCTTCACCAGCCATGCCATTTCTCTCAATAATGCGCTGTTTACAACCAGTCCAGTTTATGGCATGTTGTTATATGGTGATTTGAAAGATGAGTCCAGCTTTGACAAGTGCCTTCTGATGATATCATTTGGTTTATTGCGATACCTTCCAACCCTTCCTGATCCTTATGCCGCTAATGTGAGCCTGTTTATGCGTAAGGGCAGGAGAGGAAACCAGCAGGAAGATGGTGTTCATTACCTGGGTGAGATCATGTCGCTGCTGGTATGTAATATGAACTGGGAGAATATGGATCCTCCATCGTTAAATTTTGTGATCAGTGAAAAGCCTGCCGGCAGTAATGCTACACTAAACATTCACCAGGATCTTCCGCAACAGCAAGCGCAGCCCGGTTCAATTTCACTGGATAAGATTAAGGATGAAAAATTTATTGATGAATACTCCCGCGCTGTTTACCAGCGTACCTCATCTTTAAGAGTTAAAAGCTGGCAATCTGTGAATGATGATGCCGATGAAAGCAATGCCATGATGCAGATGGAGACAAGGATGATGATGGCCGTAAATCAATCCATTGCAGGGGACAGGACTTCACCATTCGCCAGTGCATTCACTTTGCTGGATGTCAGTACCAACGCTGATCTTATGGGTATTAACCTGGCTTTTGTTAATGACCGTTATTTCTTCGAAAGAACACATACGGCAAGAGAAGAAATACAGGGTAATCCATTGACCATACAGGGGCTGGATGTTCATGCTACCAGCAGGCTGGTACAGGCATATGCATTGCCGCAGATCAGCTGGGAGCCCATGATCAATTTATCAGAAGTGACCAATACTGCTACCGACCCTTATCCTGGCATATTGTATTTTCTCAATGATGGCGTTCCTGTTCATATCGCCAACCTTCAAAATGAACCGGTAAACCTTGCGCCGATTCCATTGGTCAGGACCATCACAAAAGAATATAATGAAAGCGATAAGCCGCTATGGAGTTATTTCACATTATCCAATGGCATGCTGGCCATCGCCATGTATTTTAAGGATAATGGGTTGAAACCGGTGGTGGAGATGATCAGGGAGAAATTTGAGGGTGACTTAAGGACCGCATTGCAGATCAAGACCGTTGGATTTTTTGATGAGATCAACCAGCATCGAAAATTTTTGGGAAGCGCGCACCAGCTGGAAAATGTCAACAATACACTTTTTCCCGGCACCAATAACAGGAGCGTTTTATCCGGAAGTGTTACCGAGATCTTCAATGATGAATTCGGCACACTGGGCGGTTTTGACCTGGGAAAATATGTTCCGCTTGAGCGTTATGATTTTGGTGGCTATGGAGCAAATGTATTCAGCCACTGGGTTAATCCCAATGCCGCGCTTGCACAAACATCGCAGGCCATGTTTGATGTGTGGAGGGGAAGAACCGCGCATGAAGTGATACAGGTGAAAAGCGTAATCTATCCATGGGGTATCAGGGTGGTGAGAACAATAACCATCTATCGTGGAAGCAATGGCTTCCCATGGCGAACCGATAGTGGATGGAAAGCTGAGAGTGATGGCATTTATGATTTTCGCACGCCGATAAAAGACAGTACAGACCCGCTGGTGCAGGCTGCCTTGCTACAGGAGCGCGCAAGAACTTATGTATTCCACCCAGGAATGGTGGAAGGCGTTTATAATGTTCGTAACATAAAAGAAGATACTACCCTTGCTCCATATACTGCCACCTGGAATAAGAACACTGGTGTGTATATCGATAAGCAGGGTCACCCTGCAGTAGCGCCTGGTCCTCCCGGCGAATCACCACTTGATGTGAAACTCGTACCAGTTTATTTTGATGCCGATGTAAAAATTGATGATGTTACACAGGGCGCAAGCAATGGTAAAGTGATCAGCCAGCGTATGCTCGGTTATCTTCAATTAAGGCCACGCGGAGTGTTCATTGATGCTGAGGATTTTGCTGCCTTACTTACCAAGATGAATGGATTGGGTGGTCCGGTCGACTGCACGGTGAATATAAACCAGAGTAAGCAATTGATGAGGGTAACAAGGGTTGAAGTCAATCCATCATTTGATGCATCAAACCAGCGTGTATTTGTAGCAGCTGCCAAGGGAACACCGGTGTTACCCAAGGATGGAAGCTGGAGTGTTGTAGAGCATGATGCCAATACAAAAGAGGTATTGCCTTTGAGTGGAAATGATGTAGTGCCACTCGTAAGGAATGGTACGAGGGTATTCCCCGACCTGAAGAAACAGGATTACCTGCAGGCAAAAGATGAACCGGTGAATGTAGCTGCTGCATCAGAATTATTTAAGGCCCTGGATAGCAGGGCAAGGCAGTTCGCTTTTCTTCAAAGTACGGGTGAAAATAAGATCCTGTTCAGGAATCCTTTCTTTGAAAAGGGTGATGGCATTACTAATGCCATCCTGAAAAGCAGTGTTCCGGACCTTGCCGATGCATACCGGTTGCTGAACAGTAAAGGTATATTTCCAAAGCTTGAAGAGCTTCCCAATATCACGGAGATGGCCAGCGATTATATCATGAATATTAAAGAGGAAGGATATAAGCTGCTGAATAAACT
>JAEWIW010000236.1 GCA_023386855.1 Bacteroidota bacterium
CTATGGGAGGCATGGAAGGAAATCCTTCAGATACCCGTCCACTATACCCATTCATGATGATATCAACAAACAGTTCTGGATTTTCAGCAGTTACGATCTTGCTACCTTTTAAAGCGGGGAAGGCACCTTGCAATCCCTGACCATTTTCCTGGTGACAACTCTGGCAATTCATCGCGTACAATGCAGTACCATCAAGTTCTGCCGCGGCTGTTCCTTCAGCGCTTTCCTTTTTCTTTTCCATTTTATAGAGGAAGGCTGGATCGGGTGTTCCATCAGGAAGTTTAACCTGTTTCAGGCTTTGTAAATAAGCCACCAGCTGGAGCGCTTCCTCGGTAGCCACCACTTTTCCTTTTTTCCCTTTTAAGAATTCTTCTGGCACATTCACTATAACATCACCTTTTGAAGGCGTTTGCTTAATGTCGAACATCCATGAATACGATGGCATAATGGATTCTTTCACTACTATGCGAGGGTTGAATAAATGAACAAGATGCCATTCTGCTGCAGGCTGACGGTTTCCAATGGTAGTAAGATCGGGGCCGGTTCGTTCTGTTCCCATCAGTGTTGCAGTATTTCGGAACATGTCCGTTCTTTTTATGTTGGCATAATCTGCTGCGATAGATGGACGATCGCCCCACGACTGGTCCATTTCAACATTTCTTATTTGTTGAGTATGACAGGCCACGCATCCATTAGCGATATAAAGTGCTTTTCCTTTTTGAGCATCCAGGCTCAATTCTTTGGAGCCGGGTAATGGTTTAAAAGTTTTTTGATTATGAATGGCCGGTATTATCGCCACCATGAGGGTAAGGAAAAGAAACAAACCCAATGCGGAAAGAAATAATTTTTTATGGTCATTGAAGAAGTTCATGCTGAAAGTGTTTTTCTATTAAAGTTTTTATAGGGTACAGATCATGACTGGAGAGCAGGTTCTTTCACGATTATTTTTTTGATCACTTCCTGAGGGATATCAAGACTTTTTTTAGGCCTGATCATTTTATACATATTGTATGCAAAGAGCAGGTGCGATAACCACATCAATGAACCGCCGATAGCGCGCCAAAGCCAGTAAGGTGCCATGAAGGAAACGGTTTCCATAAAAGGTTTTCCATTCATCCACATCAATCCTTTTAATGTTCCGCCGATCATCAATGGAACACTATAAAAAAGTAAACCTATAAACGCCATCCAGAAATGGATACCAACAGTTGCCTGAGGAGGTTCCTGCCTGGTAATTCTTGGAATGATGGCATAAATTGATCCCCATAAAAAGAAAGCAATGATGCCATACATGGTGATATGCGAATGGGCAACGGTGAAATCAGTAAAATGCCATGCGAGGTTGGTAGTTCTGAATGCTTCAGCGGTACCCTGTAAGGAGCCTGTGAAATAAAAGATGATACCGATGATAAAGAATGGAAGCGTATAGCTGCCAGGAACCTTATGCCATGCGCCTTTGAAGGTCATCAGGAAATTTGTTGTGCCAGAAACAACGGGGATGGCCATACCAACACTTCCAATGATCGCGATGGTTTGTAATGACCATGGGATAGCACTGAAAATAAAATGGTGTGTGCCAATAAGGGTATAGAAAAATATTTGTGACCAGAAGGCAAGTATACCAAGACTATAAGAGTAGATCGGTTTATTCAATTGTTGTGGAAGATAATAATATACAAGTCCAAGAGTGAACAACATGAACCACATACCAACGCCCTGGTGCATATAGTATCCTTGTATGATAGTTTCTCCCAGGCCATCCTGCCAATAAGGAACATAGGCTACGATGGAAATAACAATGGCAAACATTACCGATGCGATGATGTACCAGTTGGAAACATAAATTTCGCGTGTTTTGCGTTTGGCAACCGTTTTAAGAAAGTTGAACAGTGTAATGATAAGCCCGATTGCAAACAGTGCCTGTATAGGCCAGATATATTCACGATATTCTCCACCACCATTATTGATGCCAGCCATCAGCGATAAACTTCCAAGGATTACTGCTGCATTGATAAGGAATAGGGAATACCATCCTAATTTAAGGCTATGAATTTGCACGTTACCAACTCTTGGTACAACATAATATCCAAGGCCAAGCATACCTAACGATGACCAACCCCAGAATACGGCATTGGTATGAACGGGTCTTAACCTTCCAAAGCTTAACCAGCTTAGATGGTCTGCATCAGGTGCAACGAATTTGATGCCTACGTATTCACCAACGGAAGTTCCAAAAACCAACCATACTGTGGCAGAGATAAGAAACCATATCACAAGCTTCGAAAGCTGTGGATCAGTTTCAGGACGAACAAGTGCTTTCTTTTTTTCTTCAATAAAACGGATGTTACCCGGTTCATTAATATTATCAAGCAATCCCTTTTGATCATTGGGTTCCAGGTTGCCTGATAATTCGTTATGAGAAAGCTTGAAATCAAGGTGTGCCTTGCGTTTGAGCAATGCTTCGGTGAGGTCGGATTCGGGCACTTTCTTTAAGTATTCAGCGATCCTGTCGATCTCATTTTTTTGTTGTGAAAGCCTTCTTCTTTTGATCATGTTGATCACTTTCACCATCAATATAAGGATGCCGGTGATGATCGGAACAAGGATGAGAATAATAGTAATGATGGCCCCACCTTCGGTTAAAAAATTCCCTGGTGTGGGTACTTTTTCCTGCGCGAACACGGAATGGTTACTAAATAATAATGTGGTGGTGGCAAAAAAGGCGATCAACATTGTTTTCAATGATGATCCATTCGGTGTACCGAGATGATTAAGGAAAACATCAACCTGCGGGCCATCCAGTTTGTCGATGATCTCGTTGAGATTTCCTGTTTGCTCCTGCTGTTTTTTCTTTTTAGTAATGAAGAGCATTTCTTTTGTTTTCAGGGATAAGAGGATTGCCACACATAAGAGCAGGAGAAGCACAATAAAGAGCAGGATAAATAATCTTAGTGTCATGTTGGTTGATTAAATATTATGCTAACACTGAACGGGCAGTAAGTCGTCACAGGTGGAATTGCACCGATGAAAACATCAGTGTTAGGGGTTATTTCAGTGTAAAGGTAATCATTCCAAATAATAAATGACTTTTTAGTCATCTATTATTTTTTGTCATCAGTGCAACATAGTGGGCAAAAAAATTTACCGGTGTTTTAGGTAGGAGATTTTATTATCGATCTGGTCGGGCATTTCGCCGAGCTTTGCTTTTTGAAGCATGGAATACATTTCTTTCCTGATCTTTTTATACTGGTAATGGATAGGGCAGGGTTTTTCTTCAGAGCATTGATTAAGTCCTAACCCGCAACCGGAAAAAATATCATCGCCGTCAACCGCTTTCACTATATCGGCAAGGGTATATTTAAGTCCTTTTTTATCGAGATAAAACCCGCCGGCAGGGCCTTTCATGGAGAGAACCATATCTTTTTTGCTCAGCTCATGGAGTATTTTTGCAATGAATTTTTCGGGAGCATCGATACCTGCAGAGATCTCTTTAATACCGGCTTTTTCTCCCAATTTAGATTTCCGTGCGATAAAGATCAGTGCCCGGATAGCATACTCGCAGGTTTTTGAAAACATTATTAATTGCTTGAGGTAGATTTATGGAAAGGTTAGATTGCCCGCAACGCGAATCCGGGGTTAAAGATATTGGATTTGAAAATAAATAAGGAATGAAAGGATGGGCAAGACTTTTTACATACATTCATTTTCCCATAAAACTCATTGTTAATGAAGATAATCAATGCAGCATTATTTGGCCTTTTGATGGCCGGTTGTAGTGGTTCAAAACCGGGAAGAAGTAATGTTTCAGCGCCTTCTCCCTTATTACCCGTTCCAACGGCAAACCAATTGGAATGGCATGAGATGGAAATGAATGCTTTTATTCATTTTACGACAAATACATTTACCGATAAGGAATGGGGTTATGGTGATGAAAGCGAGCAAGTGTTCAATCCAACCAGCCTTGATGCGAACCAATGGGCATCAAACTTAAAGGATGCGGGGTTCAAGACGATGATACTGACCTGCAAGCATCATGATGGTTTCTGTTTATGGCCTTCGAAATATACTGATCATTCGGTGGAGAAGAGTCCTTATAAAAATGGGAAAGGTGATATCGTTCGTGAAGCAAGTGATGCTGCAAGGAAGGCGGGACTTAAGTTTGGGGTTTATCTTTCTCCCTGGGACCGTAACAGGGCGGATTATGGAACGCCTGAATATGTTGAATATTACCGCAACCAGTTAAAGGAATTGTTCACACAGTATGGACCCATCTTCGAAATGTGGTTTGATGGAGCCAATGGCGGTGATGGCTATTATGGTGGTGCAAGGGAAACAAGGAAGATCAATGGGGCAACCTATTACCACTGGCCAACAACACTTGAGATGGTTCGGCAAATTCAACCAGGGGTATTGTTCTTTAGCGATGCCGGTCCGGGTGTACGTTGGGTTGGAAATGAAAGAGGAGTGGCTGGTGAAACCAATTGGAATACCATAACGATTGATACTTTATATGCCGGCAAACCAGGGATTGAGCATTTGTTGAATACAGGTTCGGAAGATGGAAAAAGCTGGGTGCCTGCAGAAGTGGATGTATCGATAAGGCCGGGATGGTTCTACCATGAAAAAGAAGATTCGCTTGTGAAGCGCCCGGAGAAATTATTCGATATCTATCTTACTTCAGTGGGAAGAGGTTCAACATTGTTATTGAATGTTCCGCCTGATAGAAGAGGTTTATTTCATGAAAATGATGTTGCGGCGTTAAAGGGATTCAGTGAATTACTGAAGAAGGAATTTGCAAGGAACCTCGCTGCCAATGCAAAAGCTATTGCCGATAAAACAAGGGGGAATGCACCGGATTATGCAGCTTCAAATTTAACTGATGGAAATAAGGAAAGCTATTGGGCAACTGATGATCGAATTCTTAACGCGAAGGTGGAAATAGACCTTGGCAAAGAAGAAACCGTGAAGTACGTATTGTTGCAGGAATATATCAAGTTGGGACAAAGAATAAAATCTTTTAAGGTGGAAGTATGGAAGGGCGATCAATGGGAGAAGGTGGCAGAAGGAACGACGATCGGTTACAAGCGGATATTAAAAATTGAACCTGTTCAAACCAGCAAACTGCGCATAAGCATCACCGGTAGTAAGGCCTGCCCGGTGATATCGAATGTTGAGGTTTATTAGGGTCGCATAAGAATTCCCGGAATCTTCAGATTTTTGTGTCTTCATGGATCCCGCAAATAAAAATATTACTCTAAGTAAGATCATTCATATTGATATGGATGCGTTTTATGCATCTGTTGAGCAACGCGATGATCCTTCATTAAAGGGAAAGACCATTGCAGTTGGTGGCTCACCGGAAGGAAGAGGTGGGGTAGTGGCCACCTGCAGTTATGAAGCGAGGAAGTTTGGTGTGCGCTCTGCTATGCCGTCTAAAAAAGCATTGCAGTTATGCCCGGGTATTATTTTTATCAGGCCCAGGTTTGAAGCATATAAGAAAGTATCGTTGCAGGTTAGGAAGATCTTTCACCGTTATACAGATATCATTGAACCGCTTTCATTGGATGAAGCATACCTCGATGTAACGGAAGACAAGCAGGGTATTGGTTCGGCCCTGGATATTGCGGTGTTGATCAGGAAAGCCATTAAGGAAGAGTTGCAGCTTACGGCATCTGCAGGAGTATCTATCAATAAATTTTTTGCAAAGATTGCTTCTGATATACAGAAGCCTGATGGGTTGACTTTTATTGGTCCATCGAAGATCGAATATTTTGTTGAAGCGTTAGCGATTGAGAAATTTTATGGTGTAGGAAAAGTGACTGCGGAAAAGATGCGGCGGATGGGCATACATACCGGTGCCGACCTGAAGAAGTATGAAGAAGCGGCGCTAGTTCAGCATTTCGGTAAGGTGGGAAGATTTTATTACAGGATTGTAAGAGGCATTGATGACCGGCCGGTTGAGCCCAACCAGGAAACCAAATCGGTTGGTGCAGAAGATACTTTCCCTGAAGACCTCACTACTATTGAACAAATGAACCAGGAGCTTGATAAGATTGCCCTGCTGGTGCATCAAAGACTGGAAAGGCGGCACCTGAAAGGAAGAACCATAACCTTGAAAGTCAAGTTCAGTGATTTTAAGATTGTTACCCGCAGCAGAACGCTGGAACAAAGAACCGGTGCGCTGAATGTGATCGTTGGTATAGCAAAGGAATTAATGATGGGAGTAGAACAGGGTGGGATCAGGGTAAGGTTACTGGGAATTTCTTTATCCAATTTTATGGAACGGAAGAGTATGCAGCTGGAGATGTTTGGTGAATAGGTTAGCTCTTGTATCCTGAAGTGGGTTGTATTAAAATTTCCAAACTTTAATGTAGACAATCCTCATCCTAAATAAAGACTGGTTTTATTTGATCCTTTTTATGGATATGCAACAACTTGTCAAAGACAATCTCCAGTTCCTTTACTACCTGTTCAATCTTACTGCTGGCGGTCTGTATGCCTTAAGCTTTTTGACCATGCTTTCTTACCAGTTCTGGAATATCCTGATCTGGTTTGGACTGCTTCCAGCATTATGGATATATCTTATCTCCCGCAAAACAACTCCCTGGTTAAACCTGTTGAGCCTTCCGCTGTTTGGAGTGATGTTTTACTTTCACCAATGGAATAGTTGGTTCGACCAGGCGGTGGTATTTCTTAACAAGGCGGCCGACGAATGCGGCTCAGACTATCGAAAGATGTCGGTGTACCTCTGCGTGTTTATTCCCATGCTGATCACCTGTTTACTTTGTTGGTGGACCCTATCAGATAAGCACTGGAAAAGGTTCAGGAATTTCTCGGTCGCGGCCATCGTGCTGGTGTTGGTTGGATTTCCACTGTCCAACATGGCCCTGAAAATCCTTTTTTCAACATATTGATGCCTTTCGAAAACTGCTGCCACGTAAATAATCTATTCGTGGCAAAAAACCTTTCGAATAACTGGAATTTGAGCCGGATAAATGCTATTTTCGTTTCTAAATATGCCACGATTAGGGCCGCTATTCGTGTCATCAAAAAACATTATGTACATATATGAACATAAAGGCTGGCCGAAATTTCAATGGCAAAAGGAGAAGACAGCAGATCTTTTGACGGCAGTACGGTATCACCAAGGCCGATTGATAGGGCATATGGAGGCCTTAGGGTTTGCACTTCGTGAAGAAGCCATGCTACAAACCCTCACCCAGGAAGTAATTAAAAGCAGCGAGATCGAAGGTGAAATATTAGACCAGGACCAGGTGCGTTCATCCCTGGCTCGTAGGTTAGGGATTGATATCGCTGGAACTGTTCCGGCAGATCGAAATGTTGAAGGTGTAGTAGAAATGATGTTGGATGCCACGCAAAAGTTTGGAGAACCACTTTCAGAGGATCGTTTATTTGGATGGCATGCCGCTCTTTTCCCAACCGGAAGAAGTGGAATGACCAGGATTAGAGTTGGAGACTGGCGAACAGGTGAACGGGGTTCTATGCAAGTAGTATCCGGCAGTATAGGGAAAGAAAAAGTCCATTTTGAAGCACCTGATGCATCAAAGGTAAAAGGAGAAATGAAGCGTTTTTTTCATTGGTTTAATTCTGTAAATGATATTGACCCGGTTTTAAAAGCAGCGGTTGCACATCTTTGGTTCGTTACCATCCATCCATTTGAAGATGGAAATGGAAGAATCGCCCGGGCTATTGCTGATATGCAATTGGCGCGGGCCGATGAATGCCAGCATCGCTTTTATAGCATGTCTTCACAAATCCGGAAGGAACGGAAAGATTATTACGATATGCTGGAAGCTACACAAAAAGGTTCTCTTGATATTACAGCCTGGCTTACCTGGTTTTTAAATTGTCTCGATCGTGCCTTTTTAGGAACGAATGAAATTCTTTCAAATGTTCTATTGAAAGCACGCTTTTGGGAGAAACATGCAGGAGTTAATCTTAATGATCGCCAAAAATTAATTATTAACCGAATGCTGAATGGCATTGAAGGAAAAATGACATCATCAAAATGGGCGAAAATGGCCACGTGTTCCAAGGAAACAGCTATCCGGGATATACAGGATTTGATTGGTAAAAGCATAATGGTTAAAGAGGATGCTGGGGGGAGGAGTACCAGTTATGTGCTGATGGAGTAAACTATTATAG
>JAEWIW010000344.1 GCA_023386855.1 Bacteroidota bacterium
ATAATTTTTCGCCTAGCGTATCATAAGGTTCATCGCCCATAAAACCTGGTCCATCCGTTGCAAACTCAAACAATATTTGCGGGGCTATTCTTGCATATAAGGATTGAAAAAAGAAACGATCAACAAACCCGGAGTTGGGCAGTCTTAACTTGTTCAACCAACCGATCCACTCTTCCAGTTCTTTTCGATCCTCAACCCTGAAAGCCGCATGGTGTACGGTTCCGAAGCCCTGCCTGGCTTCAGGTAACGCTGCATTATGTTCAACAATAACCGATGCCCCATTTCCACCTTCACCCATCTCAAATAAGTGAAATGTTCCTTCCTCTGCCACTTCCCTGAATTTTAAAGCTGATAAGAGCATGGCTTTCAAGGCATCAAAATTGGCGATGCGAACATGTAAAGGACCTAAGCCTGTAATGGCATATTCAAGGGGAATGGGGCCCTTTTGCCAGGGTGTGCCTGCTGCTACTCCTTTATTGAACTGATCCGAAACCAGGCTGTACTGCTGGTTATCGAAATCCGAAAATGAAAGTGTTTTCTTACCAAATTGTTCTGCAATTCCTGTATGTTTTATTCCCAGCCGGTCGAATCGTTTTACCCAATATTCCAATGCTGCATCGGTTGGTACACGAAAAGAGGTTTTTGAAATTTCGTTTGTTCCATGCACTCCTTTTGGTATGCCGGGGAAGTCAAAGAAAGTCATGTCAGTTCCTGCACTTCCTTTGTCATCAGCAAAGAATAAATGGTAGGTTTGAATATCATCCTGGTTAACAGTTTTCTTTACCAGCCGCATTCCCAACACATTGGTGAAGAAATCATAATTTTTCTCTGCGCTGCTGGTAATAGCGGTTACATGGTGTATGCCTTTAAGTTCATTCATTTTATGAAGTATTTTATTTATTTAAACTTTGTAATTGAGTACAAAGTTACTTCATGTCATTGCCTGGCTCCATTGAGTAAATGCAATAAATATCCTTGACTAATGTCAACCATTGCTGAAGGTCGATCTTGATTTTTACCTGGCATTCAGCCAAACAGCGGCTGCCGTTAGCATGGTTACAAATCCAGTTTTTAATGTAGGATGTAGAACGGGAGCAAATTTTGGCGAGTGATTCGAAGGAATGGTATTAATTGCTTTATTTTTTTTGGCTTCAAGGAAAATATTTTTGTCGGTTCCTCCCACAAACCAAAACACATATGGGACCTTCCATTCACGGCCAAAAACACTAAAGTCTTCACTTGCCGACCTACGCGGAGTTTCGAAGGAACGTTCGCCAAACTGCGCATTGAAAGCTTCTGCTATTTTCCCGGTTGCCTCTTCGTCGTTTTGCGTTAACGGGTAATAATTGATGGTTGAAATTTCAGGCTCTTTTGGGGCATTGGAAGCCTGGCATTCCGCGCAACAAATTCTTTTTACTGCAGATATTACTTTCTCCCTTACATCTTCATCAAAAGTGCGGATATTTAATTTCAGGGTTGCATTATCCGGTATCACGTTCTCCTTTGTTCCAGCCTGCAAAGAGCCTACGGTCAAAACTGCGCTTTTATCGGGATCAATTTCACGGGATACAATTGTTTGTAAACGAATCGTGATTGAAGCAGCCATAATCACGGGGTCAATGGAATTCTGAGGTTGGGAACCATGTGCTCCACGTCCAAACATTTTTATCTGCAAACTATCGCCCCCTGAAAGAATTGCACCGCTGCGATGCCCAACATGCCCGGCAATGCCCACCATCACATGTTGCCCAAGGATGATTTCCGGTTTTGGAAAACGATCTTTCATACCATCATCCATCATTGCTTTTGCACCCCGACCAACTTCTTCACCTGGTTGGAAAACCGCGAGAACCGTTCCACTCCATAGATCTTTATGTTCTGCTAATATCCTTGCCGCTCCCATCAGCCAGGTGACATGAAAATCATGACCGCAGGTATGTGAAACGCCCACCTCACGTCCTTCTTCATCCTTTGCCCGGATTGTACTGGCATAAGGTAGCCCTGTATCTTCCGTAATAGGTAATCCATCCATATCCGCACGCAACATAACCGTAGGACCGTCACCATTTTTCACTAACCCGACTACGCCTGTTCCTCCAATGCCAGTAGAAACCTGCCATTGATATTTTTCCAGGTATGCTGCAGCAAGTTGAGCTGTACGCTTTTCCTGCATCGATAATTCAGGATGACTGTGGATGTCTTTATAGATGGATTCCATTTCAGGAAGCATGGATTCAATTGCACCGTCCAATTTTGCATTGAATACTTTTATTTGTTCTATTGTCATATAAGCTTATTTTATAGCTGAATTAAAATTGCATTGTCACGATGATGTGAGATTAAAGTTTCTTATGGTTAATAAGAAAGTTTCATGGGGATAGGGTTGGAAACCTTATGTAAAGAATGAAGGGGGGAGTAGTAAATTTAAACCAATTAAATTTTATTTATCCATGAAAATGGCTACGCTAAAATCTTTGCTCTACTGTTTACCGGTAATGTTGTTAATCACGAATGGTGCTTTCAGTGTCCACGCTCAACAACTGCCAACAGATCTTAGCCAGTATATTAAGGAAATTAAAGCATCACCGGTTGATCATGCAGCCCCGAACACTGTAGTGGAAAAGATCAATGATCATTTGTACCATGCAAGTGTTTCATGGTCCTTGCAAAAGCCAGCCTCGGTAAGTGACCTGGATATTATCGTCACACCTTCTTTTTCACCTTCATTTCATTGGACACCGCTTCTTACACCGGACAGCAATCATGTTATCGCTCAGCACGTGTTTCGTTCACCTGCAATGATCATTGCCAACGCGTCCAAAGTTTTGTCCATTATCCCTGACCTGGACCTTTTACAGAAAGATCAACCTGCACCATGGTATATGGATATGGATGCAACAAAAAATCAACTGGTATTAGGGATGACTTATACCACGGTTAAAGAACATGTATTGTTTACCAGGGTGCCTGGAATAAAACTTTTACCCGGAAAGATAGAACTGGCTTTTTATTGTATCATTTCAGATGCGAACAGTGATTTGCAAAATCCCTTTCAACGCACCGCTTCTTTTTTATGGAACAAATGGGGTGAGCCGCTTTATCAAAAGGGTGAACCATTGCAGCGAACTGACCTGGAGCCTTACGTGAAACAAACCTATGATTGGGCTTTTCACAACTGGAAGAAAGCAGTATGGCAGGAATTTGAATTAAATGGTAAGA
>JAEWIW010000388.1 GCA_023386855.1 Bacteroidota bacterium
ATTCATGTCGGTAGCCACTTCAACTATTTACTACTGGCGCAGGAAAAACCGGTCGACAGAACCGGTTCATCACCGAAATCATGAATTGATTTATTAGAAAACGGAAAACGGAATACGGAAAACGGAATAAGAATACGAAATACAAAATACTAAATACGAAATACGAAATAGGATGTCACTGGTTGTTTCTTTCAGCTGGTAAATAGTGATTAGTTATTAGTGAGCCTTAACTAGTCACTAAGCACTAAGCACTAATCACTAACTAGCACACTAATCACACTAGCACACTAATCACACTAGCACACTAATCACACTAGCACACTAAAACTCCGTCCCACTCGGTTTCATCATCAACGCCTGGATCTGCTTCATAGTTTGTTCCATTCCATTGGCGCTGCCATCGAGGAAAATAATATTTCCTTTTCCATATTCAGCAAAATTCTTCACGGCTTCTGTCCACATACTGAAAAGGATCACATTGGTATCAAGGTTGGCCTGCTTCATCTGCTCAGCCGCTTCGGTCATACCTTTGGCCACTTCCTGCCTGAATAATGCTACACCCTGGCCCCGCAGCCGTGCAGCTTCCCTCTCCGCTTCTGCAGCGATCTTGATTGAATTACCTTCCGCTTCAGCAGCTTTGGTTTTTGTGATCAATAACGCCTGACCTTCATTCTCCGCAGCGGCTTTCAGGTTGTTACTGGCCACTACCCTGCTCATTGAATCGATAATGGCTTTATCAAAAGTGATATCATTGATTTGCAGGTCAAGCAGGTGATAACCCCATTCTTCCAACAAAGCATCTATCTGTTCTTTTACATATTCCACGATCTCCCTCCTGAGTGCAAGGATCTCAGCCTGTCGCTTTGTGGCCACAAACGACCTGATGGTACCTTCAATGGTTCGGGTAAGCGCCTGCATCAGGTCACGATCACTGATAAATTTAAACGCCACCTTCTTGATGGTTTCCTCATTGGCATTCTGCACTGAATACAATAACATGTTCTTGAAATAAACATTGGCCTGGTCGGCAGTAACGGCCTGGAATTCCATTTCTACAGAACGGTTCTGGATACTGATCTTTTTATAGATCTGTTCAATAAAAGGTATGATCAATCGCAAACCCGGAGTAAGAATGCGCTGGTATTTTCCAAATACGGTCACCACGGCAACAGTTCCCTGGTTAACAGTTTTTAAACCTGCAAAAACAATAAGCAACAGCAGGATCACCCACCAGTAATTGTAAAGAATATCCATAGAGTTTAGAAGTTTGGATGAAGATATGATATTCGTGAATTCCACCGAAATACACCTGCCCCCGATTGCATGCTCAGCCTTTAATTCATACTTTCACACGCAACTGCAATTGTATTCCTATTTTTATTGAATGGATACTATTTATGACCTTATCATTATAGGCGGAGGCCCCATCGGCATTTCCTGCGCGCTCGAAGCAAGGAAACATTCATTGAATTACCTGGTAATTGAAAAAGGATGCCTTGTCAATTCTCTTTATAATTACCCATTGAATATGACCTTTTTCTCCACTTCTGAAAAACTGGAGATTGGAAACATTCCTTTTGTATCGAATAATATTAAACCAACAAGACCTGAAGCACTTGAATATTACAGGCGTGTAACTGTATCAAACCATATCAATCTTCACCTGCAGGAAGAAGTAATAGAAATCTCAAAACTTGATGGCGAATACCTTATCGGTACCAACAAAGCAAAATACAGGACCAACAACCTTGTTATTGCAACCGGCTTTTATGATATCCCGGTAAAAATGAATGTTGAAGGTGAAGACCTTGAAAAAGTAACGCATTATTACAAGGATCCGCACTTCTATGCCATGCAGAATGTAGTGGTGGTGGGTGCAAATAATTCAGCAGTGGATGCTGCCTTGGAAACCTATAGAAAAGGAGCAAATGTTACCATAGTAACACGTGGCCAGGGCATTGGTGAAAGAGTGAAATACTGGGTTAAACCAGACATAGAAAACAGGATAAAAGAAGGAACCATCAAAGCCTATTTTAATTCCACCTTATGTTCTATCGGGAAACTATCTGTCGACATTCAAACACCTGAAGGAATAGTGACTATTCCCAATGATTATGTAATTGCCATGACTGGCTACCAGCCCGATTTCAGGTTACTTGAACAGGCCGGTGTGATTTTGTCGAACGATGAGGTTCGCCAGCCCTGGTACAATGAAGAAACCATGGAAACAAATATGAAGGGCATCTATCTTGCGGGCGTGGTATGCGGTGGTATGAATACCCATGTATGGTTTATTGAAAATTCAAGAGAACATGCGGATAAAATAGTGAAAGAAATATTGAGGAAAAGAGAAACAGAACATAAAGCAAGTGATTAATTCCTGAAATTAACTTTAATGCCAACGTCTGGGGTCAGCGCTTTATCGCAACAAATACCGCGAGCCCATAAAGGGGTTGAAACTGTTCATCTGTTCAGGGGTCTGGCGATCATTATTATGGTCCTTGACCCGACCAGGAAATTTCTTCATCATTTCGCCACCAACCGCGATCCACTGGATGTTGAAAGCGTTAAAGTGATGTTCTTTTTTACGAGGTGGATCACGCATTTTTCTGCCCCTGTTTTTATTTTCATGACGGGTGTATTGGCTTTCCTGTTTTTACAAAAAGCAGGAAGAAAAAAACTTATCCATTGGTTGCTGCCTGCAGGTCTGCTGTTGATCTTGACTGATGCGATCCTCATGAGTTTTATCACCACATTTGACCCCGGCTTTTCGCTTGTATTATTCAGTTTCCTCTGGGCACTTGGAATCAGCATGATCTTTACAGCGATCCTATCATATCTTCCCTTTTATCTTTTCCTTGTCATTGCCTTGGTCATTTTATTCGGTCACAATTTGATCGACCATTATGAGTATTCACGCATCGGCCAACTTTCCGTTTTGCATAATATTCTTCATCGCCCGGTTTACTACCCTGTTAATGATCAAACCATCATTGGGATTGTTTATCCTTTTCTTCCATGGACAGGCCTGATGATGACAGGATACTGCTTTGGAAATTTATTTAATGAGGGAATGAATATTGAAAGAAGAAACAGGATACTACGCTATACAGGTATTTTCCTTCTATTGTTTTTTATCGTGCTTCGATATTCTAATGTGTATGGCGATCCTTCATGCTGGTCTGTTCAAAGCCGCAATGCATTTACCATACTGTCCTTCATCAGCACTACAAAACATCCCCCTTCGCTTCTTTTTCTAAGTATGACAATGGGTCCGGCCCTTATACTGATTTCTTATTCCTCCCATTTCCCCAAACGCTTTGCCAACATTTTTACTGTTTACGGTAGGGTGCCTGTTTTCTTTTTCATCATCGCTAACCTGGCATTTCATATTCTTGCCGCTGTACTAGCCTTAATAAGGGGGCATAGTTTGGCCGACGGATGGAAAGGTGAGCCGGGGGTATTATCAAAGTTTGTATATCCCGGCGAAGGGGTTAAAATTGGAGTGGTTTATGTGCTCTGGCTTCTCATTGTAATAGCATTATACCCGCTTTGCAAATGGGCCTGGAAGAAAAAATCCTCATCCCATATAGGCTGGATTAAATATTTGTAAGCGATTAAGTATGAATATCGAAATTGCAGGCTTCAATTTACTTACATGAAAGGATTGTATTCTATTGGTCTCCTGGTGTTATCGAACGTTTTTATGACCTTCGCCTGGTATGGACACCTGAAGTTCCGGCACATCAAGTGGCTGGCCAACCTGAGCCTTCCCGGTATTATCCTGGTAAGCTGGTCGATCGCCCTACTGGAATATACCGCACAGGTTCCCGCCAACCGGATAGGCTTTGAAGGCAATGGCGGCCCTTTCAATCTTTGGCAACTTAAAGTAATCCAGGAAGTCATTACGCTTTCCGTTTTTACCGTATTCACCATCGTGTTTTTTAAAACCGAGACCTTAAGAATGAACCATATCATCGGCTTCGGTTTTCTTATACTGGCGGTTTATTTCATTTTTAAAAAATAATCATTTCACCAGCCGGTCGGAGTTTTTCTTTTCATTCTATTAATGGTTATAATAATCATTTCACTACCCGAACGGAATATTTCTTTTCATTCACATAAACGGTTACCGTATAATTTGCAGGAGCAAGTGAGGAATGATCAATAGGCAATAGGTGAATACCTGCCTCGAGGTTAATGCTATTCTGTTGAATTGTTCTACCGTATGGATCAAGTATATTATATATTACTGTTTGACGGTAATCGGCTTTTACCTGGATAACTGAATGATTGTTCAGTGGATTGGGAAATATTTTCACCCCGTTTTCAGAGGCATCCATATCTATACTTACTACCGGGCTATAGGTAAACTTTCCATCAATATCTATTCCCTTAACCCTGTAATAATACCTTGCCCCTGGCTTTACAGTAACATCTACGGAAAGATAATCTTTCACATCCCTTTGTTCAACCTGTGCAGCCAGGCTGTTTATGGCATAAAAGTTATTCCCGTCAACACTTCTCTGTACCTCGTATTTTGAAACATTCACTTCATTCAATACCTTCCAGTGAAGTCTCACTGATTTTCTTTGTTGCGCCACCTGCAACCGGATAGCCCGCATGGGTAATGATTCATTTACAACTGTTACTGTAGTGGAAGTATTGGCTGATGGACATCCTGATAAAAGATCTGCGCTGATCTTTAAGGGATAAACACCAGGCGCCGTAAAAGACAGGGTAGGCAGGGTAAAATCTGATGCATCAGAACGGTATACCGAACGGGCATAATGATTC
>JAEWIW010000406.1 GCA_023386855.1 Bacteroidota bacterium
GTGCTGGATATCATCAGCACAGTTTGTTATATCAGTTTTGCCTATTTTCTTTCTGGTAATTTCTCCTACTATGGCCTTGCCATGGCTACAGGCATTTCAACACTCTTTACCATCATTACTAAGTTTATTTTTCTTCGTAAAGTTCTGAATGGAATTGATTTGGGCAGGATAGCAAATGTTTTACTGGTAGGAACAATTTCTGCCCTTATTCCCATGCTCTTATTGCAATCCTGTATTTACTTTTTGAACCTGGAGCTAAGATCATCCTTTTTCCTGCTGGTCTTTTTTGTAATAGGTTTTATTTCCTGTTATTATTTCCTGCTGAAACTGTTCAATACTTCGGAGGTTAATCTCATTGAAGATCAATTAAGAAAATATTTTCCACCCATCAGCAAAGTGCTTAAGCCAAGATGAAGATAAGCGACCAGATACAGGTTATCTATGTTTGTCCACATGTTGATGGATACGGTGCCGATCGGTCCTTATTGAACTGCGTGTTAGCTTTGAGGCCATTAGGTGTTTCTCCATTATTCATCATTCCGCGTAAAGGATTGCTGGCTGAACATCTCGAATTAAATGATATACCCTACCTGGTTACAGGATATAAAACATGGACCAAAGGCAGGTCGGCCAACCCGCTTGTTTGTGGTATCAAAGCTGTGGCCAAACTCTTGTTGAATAAGTGGAAAGCCTACCACATTGCAAAAAAATTAAAGCAGCCCGTGATATCCATGGTTCATACCAATGACCTGGTTACAAATTTTGGTGTTGAATTATCGAAGCAACTCGAGGTAAAACATATCCAGCACAGCAGGTGTCTGTTGCATGAATCCGCTATATATTTTGATTTTGGCGAGCGCAGGTCGCTGCATCATTTAAGCCACCATTCCAGCGCGGTTATTTTCAATTCTAATACGGTGCATGATCATTACCGTCCATATTGCAATGGAGTTGAAGCACAGGTGATCCACAGTGCCATATTCAGCAAGAAGGATATTAAGCCACCGGTAAAGAAACATAATAAAGCGGAGGCCCTCAGGTTCATCTTCATGGGGCGGTACGAAGACCAGAAGGATCCCCGTACCATCATTAAAGCCGTAAAAATACTGGTGGATAAAGGATTTGCTGGTTTCCAGGTGTCGGTCTATGGTAAACTGGGTTCAGATTTTTCAAAGTATTTTGCCGATCTCATGAACTATGTTTCCATGAACCATCTTGAACAGTTTGTATCATTGAACGATTTTGACAGCACCGTTTCAAATCGTTTGCAACATTTTGATGTAGGGCTTTTTACTTCACCCATGGAAGGCATAGCAAGAGTAATCATTGAATATATGATGAATGGCCTGCCGGTAATTGGTTCAAATACCGGTGGTGCGTCCTTACTAATAAAGGACCAGCAAAATGGACTTCATTTTACACCGGGTAACGCGATTGAACTGGCTGAAAAAATGGAGATGCTGTTGACCAACCGGAAGCTTGTGGCTGAATTAGGGAAACAGGCATTTGAATCAGTGGATGATAAATTTTCAAATGAATATACCGCTTCAGCTTTGTTGAAAGTGTATAAAAATGTATTGAGCAAATAATGAAAATCATTGTTTACGATCCGCTGTATGCTGATGTTGGACATTACTCCAGGTATAATAAATTTATAACGGGACTTTTATCGGGTATCCCCGGGGTAAACGCGGTACATGTTCTTTCTTCCAATAAAAAATTGGAGGCCCTGGAACAATTGTCTTCCAAAGTAAAAGTAAGTTATCTCGAATCAGCTTTGGATTCGATGCAGGTTCGGTCGATGAATGCCAAAGGTTGGGGTAAGGTTCGGCTGGCGATCCAGGCATATAAGAGTTATTCCGATGTAATAAAGTTGATCAATAACTCTGATGCCGACCTGGTATTTTTTCCTTCCCAGGGGCAATTGCCTTTCTGGCTTGCTTCAAAAAAACTGAAGAAAAAATATGCTTCCAGCCTGGTTTCAATTAAGTGGATATACGAGAAAAAAGGATTCACTTATCCTTTGTATGCTTTGTTCCGGTCATTTATCAGCAAGGCAACCTTTAATATTTTTATTGAAGATTATTACCAGGCGATAACGAATGAACATACCCCTTCTCGGAGCATCGTTATGCCCGACAGGTCTTTAAAGGAACATGTTCACCAGGAAGTAAATAAACAGGACAATCCTCTAAGCCTTGTAACACTCGGTACCATATCCAGGATAAAGAGTCCTTACCAGTTTTTAACCGAATGGAAAATCCTTCCGCCCGAAATTATCCGTGATTTCAGGTGGCGCATTTTCGGAAAAGTGTTTGAAGAAAATTTAGCCACTGAATTGAATGGCGTGGTGAAGGATTGTAAGAATGTTGAGTTTGTCAACGATTATCTTTCTTCCTCAACATTCAATGAATTGCTGGATGGTGCTGACTTCGTGGTGATCCCTTATTCATGGGATTATGCTAAGTATGCAACATCCGGTGTGATGTGGGATTGTTTTGAAAAGCATAAAGCTATTATTTGCCCCGATATTGAACCATTCCGGTATTATGTAAATAAGTACAGCATCGGTTATATGTATGCTGAAGGGCAATTAGAAGATACACTCAGGAAAGTGGTCCGAGAAAGGAGACAGTTTGCCGAGGCGCTTCCTGGCAATTATAAAAAGTTGGCAAGGGAGTATTCGCAAGAGCGTTTTATTTCATTGTTGGGTAATTCATTAAATCGTGCAAAACAACAGGGGTAGTGGGGAAGAGGGTACTGGTCTTTTTATTGATTGCTTCTGCATTTACATCGGGTATACGATTTGATATACCCATTGGCAGCGGATCAGTGAATATAAACCTGGCCCAGTTATTTGCTATTTTCCTTTCTGTTTACCTTGTTTCCCTCGCTGCATTAAAGCGCAAACCAGTTCCATTATTCTATAAAGACTGGCCTTCATTGTTTATATATGGCTACCTGGTTTCTAATATATTTTCTTCCATTGTATTCTCAGTGGATCCTTTGAAGGCTTTAAAGTCGTGCCTTGTCATTGCCGTGTATATAAATATATATCATGTTGGAAGGTGGTTGATAGAAGAAGCAAGGGTAGAAACAAAGGCAACTACCTACCTGGAGAAAAATAATATTTTGTCGGCACTGGTTGGCTTCTGTGGCATGGTGGCTTCCATTTTATTCGGTGAGTGGGAGAATATGGCGGTTTCATTAGGACATGTAGGTGATGGAGTTCCTTCTATAAGATCATTGTCTTTCGAACCAAATGTTTTTGCCATAACCACTTCAGTGGTGCTTTGTATAAGTATCGCCATTTACATGTTAAAGGCCAAAGGATCAGCGGGCAAATTACCCATCCTTTTGTTTCTTGGTTTATGTGTGCTGTTCGCTTATACCAGGTCGGCCTATATTTCGCTGACTTTCGCTATTCTCGTCATGTTACAGCTTACGGGCCGTGTCAATTGGAAGATACTGGTAAATATTGTTGTATTCATTTTGTTATTGCTGGTGGCAAACCAGTTTTTGCCTGATAATAATTTTATAAAGCAGGCGATATTATCTAAAACGGAGAATCTTGTAAACTTCAGCGAAGGAAATGGCCTGGGAAGGGTTACCACTTTCCTGGTAGGCTGGGCGGGGTTTATAGTTCATCCTTTATTTGGGAATGGTACAATGATGGCAGATACGGCAAGCCTGAATATTTTTACCGGTGAGCTGGAAGATGTTATGGGTACGCCTGGATGGTTATCCGGCTCATTGATCCAGTCGCTTCATGATACCGGTATCATTGGAGCATTGATCATCATGGGCATATTCGTATCGTTATGTTTGATCAACCTAAAGCATTTCAGGCGTGAGGATAATATCGATCGAAAAGCCATATTCCTTGGATTTTTTGCAGCCAATATTATTATCGCCATCACTTCACAAATCACATCAGTGCTCTGGATAGGTTTCCCTTTTGTTTTCTGGGCGATCAACATGGCATATGTTGCGGCAATCAATAAAGAGAAAAAATTAACTGGTAATAGTCCTAATCAATTTAGCTTATGAAAAACAATGTTTGGATCGTCATTACAAGTATTAATTATCCAACACAGGCAGTCAGGGATTTTGCAAAGCTTGTAAAGGAAAGAGGTTGGTCGCTGTTAGTTGTCGGCGATACAAAAACACCTGCAGATTGGAATTGCGATGGAGCCATCTTTTTGTCGATCGATAAACAATACGAGTTGTTTCCCGTAATCGGCCAACTTATTCCTGTTAAGCATTATTGCCGTAAAAACATCGGCTATCTTTATGCTATCCAGCAGGGAGCAACAGTGATTATCGATACGGATGATGATAACCTTCCTTATGATGATTTTGCCTTACAGGTCGACCAGCAGGTTACTGCCGAGGTTGTTGGCGGAAGTAAGTGGTCGAATATCTATAGCTATTTTTCTGATGATATTATCTGGCCAAGGGGGCTTCCCTTAAAACTCATCCATGAGCCGGGAAAAATACTTGGAAAGGAAACGCGTAAATGCCTGGTGCAACAATCGCTTGCAGATAAGGATCCTGATGTTGATGCCATTTTCAGGTTGGTCAATAAAAAAGACACTTACTTTAAAAAAACCGGTAATCAGTATATAATTGCCGGCGAAACATATGTGCCCTTTAATTCTCAAAACACGGTATTCTTTAGCGAAGCTTTTCCACTCATGTACCTTCCCTGCTTTGTAAGTTTCAGGATGACGGATATCTGGCGGTCATTTATCGTGAAGAGGGTATTGAATCATATGGGCGCAAGCCTGTCGTTTCACGAGGCTACCGTATGGCAGGACAGGAATGAACACGACCTGATGCGTGATTTCAATGATGAGGTAATCGGGTACCAGCAAAATGAAAATATTATCGCGGCATTGGATAATGCAGACCTGACGGGCCTATCCGTAGTGGATGCAATATCTAAAGCCTGGTCTTCTTTGCATGATATCAACATCATTACGGAAGCCGAGCTAAAGAATATTAATGAATGGCTGAGCTATTTCAAATAGGGTGACCGGGATGAGAATATTAATGATCAGTCGCGCAACTTTATTTTCCACACCTGGAGGGGATACCATCCAGGTCGAGGCTACGGCAAAGTATATAAGAAGACTCGGTATAGAGGTGGATATCAGGCTGGCCAATGATATTAATATTGATTACAGGGCTTATGACCTGCTTCATTTTTTCAACCTGATCAGGCCAAATGATTTCATGTATCATATAAAAAGATCACGGCTTCCTTATGTATTGTCAACCATCTATGTTGATTATTCTGAGTATGAAAAAAGGATCAGGAAAGGTGTGGCGGGTATTGTTGCCAGGACTGCAGGTAAATTCCTGACTGAATATTTGAAAACCGTAGGTCGTTCAATTGTGAATGGTGAAGCGATCATGAGTAAGAAGTTTTACCTGCTGGGACAAAAACGGTCGATGCAATATGTTCTTGATCAGGCCAGTTACCTGCTACCTAATTCAGCAAGCGAACTCAACAGGATAAAAACTGATTTAAAGGTCACAAGTAATTATGCCTTTATACCCAATGCAATCGACACTGAAAAATTTAGTGGCGCAATTGGAGGGAACGACAGGGAAGGCGTTTTATGTGTTGCGCGGATCGAAGGTTTAAAGAACCAGCTAAACCTTATCAGGGCTATGGAAGGAACCGGTATATCGCTTACCATTATCGGCAAGGCTGCACCCAATCATAAAAAATACTATGAGGCCTGCAGGCAGGCTGCAGGTAAGAATGTGAGGTTTGTAGATCATATCAAACAGGAAGACCTGGTTTCCTATTATACAAAAGCAAGGGTTCATATCCTTCCCAGTTGGTTTGAAACAACGGGTTTATCAAGCCTTGAGGCTGCTTACCTTGGCTGCAACCCCGTCATTACCCATAAAGGCGATGCTTCGGAGTACTTTGGTGCAGAGGCAACCTATTGTGATCCTGCCGATGTTGATTCTATTCGAAACGCTATTCAGGTTGCTTATGAACTTACTTATCCCACCCGGTTGAGAGACAGGATTAAAAAAGAATTTACCTGGCAGGTGACCGCGGAAAAAACTGCAAGAGTGTATAAGGAAGTCCTTCAAAAAATACATCAATGAAAATTGCCATCATAGGATCCCGCGGCTTTCCATATGTTTATAGTGGTTATGAAACCTTTGTATCAGAAGTAGCGCCAAGGCTTGTGAACATGGGTGTTGAAGTTCATGTTTACTGCCACCGGCAGTTGTTTATTGAAAAGCCAGCCGAAGTAAAAGGTGTAAAACTTCATTATATACCCTGCATCAAATCCAAAGCCCTAAGCCAGTTATCAAATTCCCTGTTGTGTACACTGCATGCCCTCTTTTGTGGGTATAGCATGATTCTCTATGTTAATTCGGCCAATGGAGTGTTCGGGCCCATTACAAAATTGTTCAGGAAAAAAACGGCCATCAATGTTGATGGGTTGGAATGGCTAAGGCCCAAGTGGAAAGGGCTTGGTGCAAAAGTGTTTTATCTATCTTCAAAGATGGCCACACGGTGGATGGATAAGATCATAACAGATGCTGATGCCATGCGTGAAGTGTACTTAAAGGAATTTAATACGGATTCATCTGTTATTGCCTATGGCGCTAATACCCGTTATTCAAAGAATCCATCCCTGATCGATCGCTGGGGTTTACATAAGGATGGCTATTACCTGATTGTAGGCCGGTTGATACCGGATAACAATGCATTATTCATCTTGAAGGAATTTGTTGCTTCTACTTCTGAAAAAAAACTGGTCATTGTTGGTGATGTACCCTACCAGGATGAATATGCAGAAAATATCAGGAAAATTAAAGATCCACGTGTATTGTTTACAGGGTATATAAACGACCAGGATGAATTAGCAGAGCTATATCATAATTGCTTTGGATATTTTCATGGACATGAATATGGCGGTACCAATCCAACCTTATTAAAGGCACTTGCCTATTGTGCGCCCATACTGGCCATTGATACTGTGTTTAGCCGTGAAGTTTTAAGCGATGGGAAGTATGGAAAATTCTTTGAAAAGAAAGACGGAGCCCTTACCTCATTAATGGAATCCACGGAATCGGACCCGGTATCCTTCCTCCAGCTAAAAGATATATCACGTGAACGGATAACAGCATCCTATACCTGGGATAAAATAAGTAATCAATATTTTGAACTGGTCAAAGAGGTGGCAGGAAAGCGCAAGTGATGTAGAAACTTATTATCATCATC
The DNA here is from genome assembly GCA_023386855.1 of Bacteroidota bacterium. GTDB lineage: Bacteria > Bacteroidota > Bacteroidia > Chitinophagales > Chitinophagaceae > Flavitalea. Next base: position 7,262 of record JAEWIW010000406.1, read on the forward strand.
TTATTATAATCTGATTAAAGATTTTTTTTAATGCAACAAAATAAAAATGCAATTGGTCCGTGTTCCTGACGTTTAAATTTTGTTTTAAAATCCAATGATCCCCTGAACCAAGTAAAATGGTTGCCATATCCTCCAAAACTAAACTAGCTTGCGACGTACTGCTATTGATTACGTCGATACCCTTATTCCAGGAATTACTGTACAATCAACAGCCAATTTCGCATAACGCGAGC
>JAEWIW010000080.1 GCA_023386855.1 Bacteroidota bacterium
GTGATGGCCAGTACCAGTTTTTCGATTTGAGGAATTGCGGCTTCAACAGCAAGGGGAACCAGTTTATCCTGTTCATTCATCCTGGAAAGCAACTCACGTAGTTCCATTTTTTCCAGGTCGCGGTAAGGGCCCGGCTGTTCTGTGATCAGCATAACTTATTGTTGATGATATTTTACCAATCCTTCCATAGGGTTTTTGAGAATTACTCCACGCTTAAAATGGTAGCTATCGCACAATGATTCTACCACATCCCTGAACCCTTCCGCCACCCCACCCACAAAATGAACCGGGTATTTCCAGCTTTCATTGTATTTATTGAGGTGGTAGAAGAAAAAATCGTTCAGTCCATCCTCGATAATATTTTCAACCATAAAATGGCCCCGGTTGTCCGCAAGGAACAATGTGAATTCGGCCAGGTAACGGTTGGGAAGTGGTCCACGGTACACATGATCCAGGATCTCGACCTTATTGGTTTTATACGTTTCATCGAAGCGGTACCTGAGTTCTTCATCAAAAGTGTTGTAGAGATAATATTGCAGCACTTTCTTACCCAGGTAGGCACCACTACCTTCATCGCCAAGGATAAAACCCAGTCCCGGACTGTTTTTGGTTATCCTGGAACCATTATAATAACAGGAATTGCTGCCCGTTCCAAGGATACAGGTGATACCTTTTTCCTGCATGCAGGTAGCCCTTGCCGCGCCCATAAGGTCATGCGTCACTTCAATATGGGCATCATTGAATACGTTTTTCAATGCTTTCTGCACCATTGCCGCGTTTTCTTTTGCGGCACAGCCCGTACCATAATAAAAGATTGCCTCCGGGAGATTCTTTTTTAAGTTGGGCAATAGCTCGTTACGGAGAATGCTTTCTATTTCAGGAATATTTAAAAAATAGGGACTGATCCCCTGTGTGAATATGGTGGTTTTTTTCTTGCCGTTCAGCAGGCACCATTCACATTTGGTGGCACCGCTGTCGGCGATCAATACAGCCATTTTATTTGATTTGCTTTTGAAAGATGCCAAGCGGTCGCGACATTTAAAAATTAATCGTGAACTTAGCGCGAATTCCTAGACTAAATTAATTCTGGACCATCAAATGAAAAAATTACAGATTGGCCTTCCCATTCTTTTCGCGGTTGTCATGATCCTTGGAATGTCTATCGGGTACCGGCTCAGGGAGAATATTCCGGGTAATAAGGGATTGTTTGAAAGGAATAAGAGAAGCTCAATCCAGGAAGTGATCGACCTTATCCGCAGTAACTATGTAGATCCTGTAAATACTGATACGCTGGTAGAAGATGCAATAGATGCCATGCTTACCGACCTGGATCCCCATTCTGTTTTTATTCCTGCCGTTGATCTCCAGGATATCAATGAAGACCTGCAGGGCAATTTCCAGGGCATCGGGGTGGAATTCCAGATCATCCACGACACGGTTCACGTGGTGAGTGTATTACCCGGTGGGCCCAGTGAAAAAGCAGGCTTAAAAGTGGGCGACCAGTTCATTAAGGTTGAAGACTCGTTGGTGGCAGGCAATATCACTGCAGAAAGGATCCGTTCACTGCTTCGCGGTCCTGCAGGCAGCCAGGTAAAGGTTACCATGATTAGAGATGGCAAACAGTTTAAAACCGATATTACCAGGGGTACCATTCCTCTTTATTCCGTTGATGCAGCCTATATGATCGATAAAGAATCGGGCTATATCCACCTTAACAAATTTTCGAGCACTACTTACGAGGAATTCATGCATGCCCTGGAAACACTCAAAGCCAATGGAATGAAGAAACTGATCTTCGACCTTCGCGACAATGGCGGTGGGATACTGGGTGAGGCAGTGGATATTGTTGATGAATTTATTGATGAAGAAAAACTGATTGTTTATACCCAGGGTGCTTCACAGCCAAAAGTGGAATATAAAAGCAAACGCCCGGGATTATTTGAAAAAGGTAAACTGGTTCTGCTTGTGGATGAAAACTCGGCTTCTGCCAGTGAAGTGGTGGCTGGGGCACTGCAGGATTGGGACCGGGCAACTATTGTTGGAAGAAGAACTTTTGGTAAAGGACTTGTGCAGGAACAATATGAACTTTCTGATGGCTCTGCCCTGCGGCTCACCGTAGCAAGGTATTATACCCCTTCGGGAAGAAGTATCCAGAAATCCTATGAAGAGGGTCGCACGGCATATCGTGAAGAGTTGCTCGACAGGTACCATAATGGAGAAATGGTTAGTAAAGACAGTATGAAGGTGGCGAATGGAAAGGCCTATAAAACCCATAGCGGAAGAACCGTTTATGGTGGAGGAGGCATTTCGCCTGATGTGTTTGTTGCCTATGATACCACCGGCTTCACAAGGGATATCACACCATTATTTATAGACCAGGATTTCGGGAAATTTATTTACACCTATTATAAGGAAAACAGGGGATGGCTTTCAAAGTTCAGGACACCGGCCGAATTCGCTGATGGATTTAACCAGGAGGACCAGGCTTATGCTGAGCTTCAGCAATATATCAGGAAGAATAATATCAGGATGCCTGAACTTCCTGTACAGGACCAGGTAGAGCTTAAAAAGAGGATCAGGACCTGGCTGGCCAGGCAGATGTTCCGGATGGAAGGATATTACGAGGTATCCAACCGCTTTGACAAAACTGTTCAAAAAGGGATCGAGGTTCTGAATAAAGGAAAATAAAAAAGTTTAAACTTTTTTTTATAGACTAATTACTTAATTTTCAATAACTTATATTGTTTCTAGCCGCTTTTTGTGCTATTTGGACCGGCAAATTTTAAAAAACCGGTAACCAGGAAAGATCAGCTGTAGTCAGATATAGCAAGAGCAACAAAAATTAATAAAATATAAAAATCAATTTTATGAGCGGCGAAGAAGTATTAATCCCCATTACCCTGTTCGGAGGTGGATTTGCAATGATCTTTGGAATAGCTTACCTTAAATCAAGGGAAAACCTGGCTATGCTGGAAAAAGGATTTAATCCTAAGGAAAATGTAAACCGTCCGGCTCCCTACAAGAATCTCAAGTGGGGCCTGCTGTTGATCGGTTCAGGATTAGGATTGCTATTGGCGCATATTCTCGATAACTACGTGTTCCTGAATTCAGACAATGTAGCGCTGTATTTTTCATTGATTGGAATTTGCGGAGGTCTCGGGCTGATCACTTCTTACAGGATAGAGAAAAAAGAATTCTGGGACAAAAACCTTGGCGACGTATAACTCGGCTGCAGGGCATCCCCCAATTCAGTTTTGAATGTCAAACACACCAACGGATAACGAGATCATAAGCCTTGTGCTGAGTGGACAACACCAGCACTTTGCTGATTTGGTGAAACGCTACCAGAACTTTGTTTTCACGATCACCCTTCGATATACTGATAACCGGGAAGACGCCGAGGAAATTTCACAGGATATATTCGTTAAGGCTTTTAAATCACTGGCGGATTTCAGGGGCGCGTCAAAATTCAGTACCTGGCTTTATACCATTGTAACCACTACCTGTATTACCTTTTTAAGGAAAAAGAAATTGCAAACGCATTCACTCGATAATGAAAAAGTTTTTGAAGTGGCCGATAGTGTTGATTCAGGAATGCGTGCAAACCAGATAGAGCAGAAATCGAGGGCAGGCATGGTAAATGAAGCGATCAAAATGCTGAACCCGGATGATGCTAAAATGATCACCCTATTTTATAAGGGTGAACAATCACTGGAAGAGATCAGCCAGATATTGGGCATCGAACCCAATGCCGCCAAAGTGAGGCTGCATAGGGCGCGACAAAGATTAAAAGAGAAGATGGAAAAATATTTTATGCATGAAGTGAGGGATTACCAGGATTGATAATAGGATCTGTACCACTGTTAACAGTAAAAATCTGAATTATGAACATTCAAGAACGTCTTTGGGATTATATTGATGGCTTATCTTCAAAAGAAGAAAAAGCGGAGATCGAGGAGTTGATCGAAACCAACCTCGAATGGAGAAAGACTTATGCTGAATTACTTGATGCCCATCAGCTGATGCAGCACCACCTTGAACTGGAAGAACCTTCGCTGCGGTTTACCCAGAATGTAATGGAAGAAATTGCAAAGCTTCATATCGCTCCTGCAACTAAAAATTATATCAACAAGAACATCATCTGGGGCATCGGCGCCTTTTTCCTTTTCATGCTGATTGCCACCCTGGGTTATGGCCTCTCACAGGTGAACTGGTCGGCCGGCGGGGATACCCAATTACCTGTTGATATTTCACAGGTCGACTTCAGCAAGATCTATAACAATACCTATACGAATATTTTCATCATGATCAATACCGTGCTCGGCCTGGTATTGCTGGATATGTACCTGAGAAATAAAAAGCCGGTGGCTAAAACAGGGCAGCGGCATTAGGGGACCGAGGACCGTGGACCGTGGACCGGATGCCCGATCGGCCGTCCCAAGGGCCGAAGGTCCGTGGAACGGCCCAGGACAACCTCATTTTTGGGACCGAGGACGCGGAAAACCAGTGTGCCAGTGATTAGTGACTAGTTTAGAAAACAACTAATCACTAATAACTAATAACTAATCACTAATCACACTAATCACACTAATCACACTAATCACACTACTTAAACTTCTTCTTCAACTCCATCAGCTTGGCCTGGAAATCATTTACTGGTGCGGCTTTGGAGGGTGCAGGCTGCTTTCCTGCCGGCCTTGGCTTTTCTGCTGCTCTTGTTCCGCCCTGCTTCTGCTGGTCCTTCATCGAAAGTGAAATTCTTTTCCTGGATATATCCACCTCTGTAACAGTAACCATAACTTTCTGCTGCAGCTTTAGTACCTGGTTAGGATCAGAAATATAGGTATTGCTGATCTGCGAAATATGCAGCAATCCATCCTGCTTCACTCCTATATCAACGAAAGCACCGAAGTTGGTGATATTCGTAACGATACCCGGCACTACCATTCCCGGTTTGAGGTCTTCCATAGTTTTTATGTTCTCATCAAAACTGAATTCCTCGATCTGGTTTCTCGGATCACGACCAGGCTTCTCAAGTTCTTTCAATATATCTTCGATGGTGAATTCCCCAACATTCTCAGAAACATATTTCTTCTTATCAATCTTCTTCCTTAGATCTGCATTTTTAATCAATTCATCAACAGAACTTCCTGCATCTTTCGCCATCGCTTCAACAACAAAATAAGACTCAGGGTGAACAGCACTGTTGTCAAGCGGATTTGATGCATTCCTGATCCTTAAAAAACCCGCACACTGTTCAAAAGTTTTAGGACCCATCAGTGATACCTTCTTCAATTCATTACGTGACCTGAAAGCTCCATTCTGTGCCCTGTATTCAACAATGTTTTTTGCAAGGGTTGCACTCAGTCCTGATACATACATGAGAAGGTGTTTACTTGCCGTATTCAAATCAACACCAACATGATTCACACAACTTTCCACTACCCTGTCCAATTCTTCTTTCAGCTTATTCTGGTTTACATCATGTTGGTATTGACCAACACCAATAGATTTGGGATCGATCTTCACCAGTTCGCTTAAAGGATCCAGCAGCCTTCTTCCAATACTAATTGATCCCCGAACAGTTACATCTTCTGTTGGAAATTCTTCCCTTGCCACTTCAGAAGCGGAGTAAATCGATGCACCGCTTTCATTGACCATGAATATGCTCACCTTTCTTCCAAAATCAATGGAACGAACAAGTTGTTCGGTCTCTCTTCCCGCAGTGCCATTACCAACACCAATAGCTTCAATATTGAATTTATCCACCAACAGTTTCAATGAATGAATGGATGCTTCTTTCTCCTGCTGAGGGGGATGAGGGTATATTGTACTGTTATGGATGAAATTGCCCTGCTCATCCAGGCATACTACTTTACAACCCGTCCTGAAGCCCGGATCCAGCGCCAGCACACGCTTTGAACCAAGTGGTGAAGCTAGCAGCAGCTGTCTTAAATTCTCTGCAAATACTTTGATCGCTTCTTCATCTGCCTTGTTCTTACTAGCCAGGCGGAATTCATTTTCTATGGATGGTTTTAGTAGCCTGTCGTATGCATCTTCAACTGCTTTCTTAACTTCCACAGCAGTATTGTTTGATTTTTTCAAAAAGAGACGTTCAAGATCTTCAACCGCGTGCAATTTGTCGATGTTAATATCCATGGCAAGGTATCCTTCCTTCTCACCTCTCCTGATAGCCAGTATCCTGTGCGATGGACAATCCGCAAGGGGTTCGGCAAACTCAAAGTAATCGCGGTATTTCTGCGCTTCATCTGTTTCCTTCTTTGAGGTCAGCACTTTTGAACTTACCTGCGCAGTTTCAGTAAACAATTGCCTGATCCTGTTTCTTGCCTGCTCATTTTCCGAGATCCATTCAGCAATGATATCACGCGCACCCTGCAGTGCTTCTTTAGTATCTTTTACCTGTTCATTTACATAGGCTGCAGCTTCCTGTTCAGGGTTGATTTCTTCCTGCTCAAATATTTTTTTAGCCAGCGGCTCCAAACCCTTTTCAATAGCGGCAACCGCCCGGGTCTTTCTTTTCGGCTTATAAGGAAGGTAAATATCTTCAAGCTCCGTAGCATCGAAGCTGTTCACAATCCTTTCTTTCAGTTCAGGCGTTAGCTTACCTAATCCTTCAATGGTTTTCAGAACAGTTTCCTTCCTTTTATCCAGTTCCTGGAAATATTTCAGGTCTTCCACCACATCATTGATCTTCACTTCATCGAGGTTTCCCGTGGCTTCCTTCCTGTATCGGGCCATGAAAGGAATGGTTGCCCCTTCAGAAACCAGTTGGAAGATATTATTCACCTGCTTTAATACCAGGCTTTGTCTTTCAGCAATCTTTTGTGCATACTTCAATTCCATATCGTCTTTTTTGCGGGCGGCAAATGTAAGGAAAAGGGTTTTCTGTACCTTTAATTTTCAAGCAACATAAATGAACATAAAGAATAACATACTGGAAACCATTGGTAATACCCCATTAATTCGACTGAACAGGGTAACGAAAGATCTTCCCTGTACGGTTGCGGCGAAGGTGGAATACTTCAACCCCGGCAATTCCGCCAAAGACCGGATGGCTATTAAAATGCTGGAAGTGGCCGAAAGAGAAGGAAAAATCAAACCCGGCGGAACCATTATCGAGTGCACATCAGGAAATACCGGGCTAGGCCTCGCCCTGGCCGCCATAGTAAAGGGTTACAAATGTATTTTCACCACTACCGATAAACAATCAAAGGAAAAGATCGATATCCTTAAGGCACATGGTGCGGAAGTGATCGTTTGTCCTACCAATGTTGAACCCGATGATCCCCGCTCTTATTATTCCATTGCAAAACGACTTGCATCCGAGATTCCCAATTCATTCCACTTCAACCAGTACGATAACCTTGCTAACAGGCTTGCACATTATGAAACCACGGGGCCTGAAATCTGGAAGGATACCGATGGAAAAATTACCCACCTGGTAGTAGCCACGGGTACAGGGGGAACGGTTACGGGAACCGCACAGTACCTGAAGGAAAAAAATCCATCCATCCAGGTATGGGCAATGGATCCTTATGGATCTCTTCTTACAAAATATTTCAGAACAGGTGAGATTGATATGAATGAGGTACATCCCTATATCACTGAAGGTATCGGGGAAGATTTTGTTCCCATGAACTATGATGTATCGCTTATCGATTATTTTGAACAGGTAACCGATAAGGATGCCGCATTAATGGCAAGAAAACTGGCAAAGGAAGAAGGTTTATTCTGTGGCTATAGCGCCGGCACTGCCATGCAGGGACTGATGCAGCTTAAGGATAAATTAAAGAAGGATGATCTTGTGGTAGTGATTCTTCACGATCATGGCAGCCGCTATGTTGCCAAAGTGTATAACGATGAATGGATGATGGAAAGAGGTTTCCTGGATGTAAAAACTTTCAGGGATATAGTAAGTGGAAGGGGCGCGCAAAAAACCATCACCATTGAACCAGGGAATACTGTTGCTGAAGCCTTCGAACTGATGCAAAAATATCATATCGAAAACCTGCCGGTAATGGAGCAGGGAGAAATTACAGGTTCCATCAGTGAAAGCGGCCTCTTCAATAAGCTTATGCAGGATGGCCAGGATATCAAGAACTCACTTGTACAGGATATTCTTGAAGCTCCATATCCCCTGGTTGCTTTTGATACTCCTCTTGAAAGGATCAGTTCCCTCATCAGCAAAGAAAACGGCGCTGTGCTGGCAAAGGATGAAACAGGCAATTTTCATATCGTTACCAAGTATGATGTCATTCATGCCCTGGGTAACCAGGCATAACTCAATAACACATCCAGATGGAAAGTGCGGAGATCAGCCATGACCCTATAAAACCTTCCAGGAAAAAGCCCATTTTTCCTGTGAATGAACAACTGCGTTCTTACCTGTTGAATCATGGACGTGAAGTAAAACTGCCGGTCAGTTACCGCGACCTCCTTCGAATGAGTTACTCCGTTCCGCTGATTGGCAAAGATGGTAAGGATACTTACTGGGAGTCGGCTTCCTATGATACAAAGGAATATGAATACCTGCGTGAAGCATTGGTACAAACCTATGCTATATTGAAGACCGAAGGGAACATGAGTTTTAAAAAGCATCTTGATGTGGCAAGGATCGACTATTGCACTTTCGGCAACTCGCATCCTTTCCGCATCAAGATCTATAATACCTTTAACGGTAATGCTGATCACTATTACATCAAGCAGGCCGATGCATCAAGAATATATGGCCTTGAACTGGAACATATCCTATCTCCAAATAGGATCATTTTTTTTACCGACAGGCAAACACTTGTAGAAGAACATATTCCTGGAATCCCGGGCGATATCTTTATAAAGAAATATTTAAACGATCCTTCTACCAATAAGATAAGATTCAGCAAAGAGTTTGTAAAATTTAATGAACGATGTTTTGTTCGATTGCTTGGTGATATGCGTGCCTATAATTTCGTGGTGGAGATTGCACCGGATATTGAAGACAACAATTATCGCATAAGGGCAATTGATTTTGACCAGCAAACCTACGAGGGAAAAAAGAATTTATACCTGCCACAGTTCTTTAAAGAAAATCTTCCTTTTGTTGAACTGGCTACTCAATGTCTTAACAGGGAATCAATAGAACAATACCAGGTAGAAGAAAGAACAATGATGGCTTACAGGCTGGTATCCTATCGTTACCGTATGATGGACCTGCTAACCATTATGGGAAGAGACAAGATTTCAACCGATATGAAAATCGAGCAGCTTAAAACTGAACTGGGCGAGCACTTTCAAACCAATGCTTTTAAAGCCTGCCATTCCATGGGGCAGATCATGAAAATTCATCTTAAGCAAACCCTCCAGAAAAACCTGCTGATGCTGTCAAAATCCATCAGGAGATCAGCTCAATAGCCTATCGTCTCCACACCTGTAGAATTAAGACCTCATCATGCTTTGATATGATCACTGAATACCAGTTATTTCAGGAGTCGGCATCATTTTTTTTGCTTAACCTGGAAAAGCGTATGACTAAAAAATCTTCTAAATCACCATCGGGGGAAGGAAGGGATCAGCCTGAATACCTCAGGGAAGAAAAAGTCAGCGAAGAAGATCTTAAGGAGAACTCCACGGATTTTCAACCGCATGGTTCCCGAAGAGGAGAACAGGAAAACCTTTCCAACCGTGGCTATGAAGAAGATCAGCCAAAAGAACCGGTTCGTTCTTCAGGCTCGTTGAAAAAGGAAGATCAACAGGGACCCGCAGGGGAACCTGATGAATCTGAACTGAAAGAAAATTAATAACTTTTAAAACAATGTGTTATGGCAGACAGGAATAGAGATTTTCGTCCGGAAGAAGGACAACAATCAAATCAGAATTGGGACGACAATAATAACGGGGCAGGACAGAATACTTCGAACACTGCACGCGGAACAGAGCAACACGAAAGAGATTCAACAAAAGAGAACAAAAGCCAGAAGAAAGGAGACAATCGTGCAGTTGAAGAACAGATCAATACAACAGGAGCTGGCAGTAGCCAACGTCGTGACGATGGCAATGTTGGACCGTTGGATTCAGACCTGGATGAATTGCCCAGCAAAACCAGGATAAACAGGAGCAACCAGACAGGTCCGGGTTTAGGTTAGTAGAATGAATAAAAAGAATGGTTTAATTAATCGACTGGATGTACAGGATCAAACTGGAATTTATCCGGTTGTAAACAGGAAAACCGCTAGCTGCAACTAGCGGTTTTCATTTTATATCAAGCTTAAGTATTAAAAAGCTTTTTTTCCTTTTGATTCACCAGCATATTTCTCAGGTTTTAAAACCGCAATAAAACGATTATTACCGGCAAATGCAATCTTCGCTGCCTGCTGTATATCGGATGGTTTTAATTTCTGGATGTAATCGGTATAGTCTGTGAAATAAGCCATATTGCTTCCTTTCAATTTAGCATCCAGCAACTGGTTCAGCCAAACACCATTTTCTTTAACCTGTGTTTTATAAGTTTCGAGCCATTGCTTTTTTACCTTCTCCAGGTATTTATTATCAGGACCGTTGTTTACCAGTTGTTCAAATTCCCTGTTGACAGCATGGATAAGGGTATCTACTTTCTCAGGACCACATGGTAATTGCAGAACTACTGTATAATTTGAATAAGGATATTTTTCAACTGAACTGAAAGTTCCTCCACCATAAATACCCTGGACCTTTTCCCTCAATTCTTCAAAGATGCGAATGTTCAGTATTTCGGTCATGGCTTTCATCTTTAGATCCAGGTCCTGTGAATAAGGAACTTCTCCTGTATAAAAACCAAGGATAAGACTTTGCTCTTCCTTGCCTTTATAAACATTCAACTCATGCTGACCTTTAACAGGTCTTACCTTGTTGTCTTTGAATGAAGAAGTTTTTTTAGATGCAGGTAAACTGGCAATGTATTGTTCGATATAAGGAATGATTTCTTCGGGTGTAAAGCTTCCCACAAAAACGAAATTCATACCATTGGCATCGCCCAATCTTTCTTTATAGATCTGCAATGCACGATCCAGTTTTATCCTGTCAAAGAATTCTGATTTGGGAACTACGGAAGGCGCAAGCGGATCATGATGAAACAATGTTTTATACATCGTATCGATAAAAGCTGTTTGAGGATCAGCCATCACGTTTGCAAATTGAGCTTTATTTCTTTGAACATAAGTATTGAACAATGCAGAATCCTTTCTTGGTGCAGTGAAATACAGGTAGGCAAGCTGGAACATGGATTCAAGATCCTTCACACCTGAACTTCCTCTTATGCCATCGGAAATGGAACCAATGCTCGGAGTTACTGAAACTGATTTACCTGCAAGGACTTTTCTAAGATCAGTTGGACTAAACTCACCAACGCCCATAGCGGAAACAATTTGTGCAGCATAATCTGCATTATATTTATCAGCCACCCCATAATTATTTTTCCCTCCTGGTTTTGTAGCTCCCATTAATACCTGGTCATCCTTAAAGTTGGTGGGCTTAAGCGTTACCCTAACAC
>JAEWIW010000098.1 GCA_023386855.1 Bacteroidota bacterium
CTGCACCTGGTGCTGGTGTCAAATGAAAATACCAGGAATCTTTCCGACCTTAAAAAACAGGGTAAGTCGGTGATCCTGGTGAACAATGGCATTCATCCCGGCGAGCCTGATGGTATTGATGCCTCCATGATGCTGGTGCGTGATATCATTGAAGGGAAAAAGCGTTTACCCATCAACGTTATACTGGCCATTATACCTGTATATAATATTGGCGGATGCCTGAACAGGAGTGTGAACTACAGGGTTGACCAGAACGGTCCCGATGAATTCGGTTTCAGGGGGAATGCCCGGAACTATGACCTGAACCGCGACTTCATCAAAGCTGATTCTAAAAATGCTGCTGCCTTTGCAGAAATTTATCATGCCTGCGATCCGGATGTTTTTATTGATAACCATGTTAGCAATGGAGCGGATTACCAGCATATAATGACTTTACTATCGACCCAGCATAACAAACTTGGCGGTGCCATGGGAGAATACCTTGAAAATACTTTTGAGCCGGCCATCTATGCATTGATGAAGCAAAAAGGATTTGACCTGGTTCCCTATGTGAATCATTTTTCCGAAACGCCCGACAAAGGATGGCCGCAGTTCTTTGATTCACCAAGGTACAGCAGTGGCTATACAACTTTATTCCACAGTTTCGGGTTTACACCGGAAACGCATATGCTGAAGCCCTATGAGCAACGGGTACGTTCTACCTATGCCCTGATGGAATCCTTTATCGATTTTGTTTCCAGGAATGCCGCAAAAATCAAGTCATTAAGGAAAGAAGCCAAAAAGCTGGTGCGGACCCAGCAGGAGTTTCCCCTGGACTGGAAAAATGATGAATCGAAGAGTAAGCAGATAACTTTTAAGGGTTATGTAGCGGGTAGAAAAACCAGCGCCATATCAGGATTGCCCAGGCTGTATTACGACAGGAATAAACCATTTGAAAAGCAGGTGCCTTTTTACAATGTCTTTCAGCCGGAGGATATTGTGCAAAAGCCCAAAGCCTATATCATTCCACAGGGTTGGTGGCCGGTGATTGAAAGGCTTAAAAACAATAAGGTGAAAATGGAAAGATTGAGCAGGGATACGATGATGGAAGTGGAAGTTTACCGAATCGCATCGTATAAAAGTTCACCCAGGCCATATGAAGGTCACCATTTCAATAGTGATGTCAAAACCTCCAAATCAAGGCAGGCTATGCCTTTTCGCAAAGGCGATTACCTGGTGAGAATGAACCAGGAAGCCAACAGGTTCATTATAGAAGTGCTGGAGCCTACTGCACCGGACTCCTATTTTGCCTGGAACTTCTTTGATCCTGTGCTTGGACAAAAGGAAGGATACAGCAATTATGTTTTTGAGGATACTGCGGCTGAATTCCTGGAAAACCATCCCGATGTAAAACAACAGCTGGAGGAAAGGAAAAAGGCTGATTCGGCATTCGCCAAAAATGCGGGGGCGCAACTTAGTTTTGTTTTCCAGCATTCTCCTTATTACGAGCCCGATCACCTGCGGTACCCGGTTTATCGCCTGCCTTAAAGGACTTTCTGCACATCCACCACTAAGATTGGGATCACTGCCCGCCAAGTTCATAAATAATAAGGCTGGGGCAAAATAAAAACCCCGCCGTTGGCGGGGAAAAAAAATTAATTATCATCAAACTTCCCTTGAGACGAATCTTAGGAAGCCGGAGTTGCGAGTGCGTTGATTTTCTTTGTCAGCTTGCTTTTCAGGTTCGCTGCCTTATTTTTGTGAATAACGCCGGTTTTAGCGAGCCTGTCGATAAGGGATACAACCTTAGGCAGTTGCTCGGTAGCAGCATTATTATCTTTCAACTCTTTCAAGTCACGGATGGCATTACGGGTTGTTTTGCCATTGTAACGGTTACGTTCCCTGCGCTTGCTAGCCTGACGCACATCTTTTTTGGTTGCCTTATGATTTGCCATTTCAATTCGAAATTTTAGGATGGCAAAGGTAAGGGTAAACAGTTTATTGCGCAAAAAAAAATTTATTCCCGACTAAAACACCGATATTTGTCAGCCTCAATCATCGTGAAAGAACCAAAGACACGTAAGACAAATTTTATGAAGGATTTCTCTTATATAACCAACTCCCATCCCTCTTTTATTGAAGGTTTATACCAGGACTTTCTAAAAGACCCGGAAAGCATCGATCCCGACTTCCGCCGTTTTTTTGAAGGTTTTGATTTTGCCCAATCTTTTGGGGGAAATGGTGCGGCTGGCGTAGCTGCCGGAACTGCTGTTCCAGGCACCGCTGTGACGAATTTAGACAAGGAGTTTGCAGTTTACCAATTGATCCAGGCCTACCGGAAAAAAGGCCACCTGGTCGCCAATACCAATCCCATCAGGGTTCGGAAAGACAGGGGCGCCAACCTGGAACTAAAATATTTTCATTTAACTGAAAAGGATCTTGACACTGAATTTGAAGCCGGGAAATTTATCGGGCTGGGAAGGGCTTCCCTGAAAAGCATACTCGATCGATTAGCCAAAGCCTACACTTCCAGTGTTGGTGTGGAATATTCCGGCCTCAACAATATGGAAAGAATTGAGTGGCTGTCGAACGAGGTAGAGAACAATTTCGACAAACCCCTTCCGATCGACCAGAAGAAAAGGATCCTGGAAAAACTGAACCAGGGGGTAATCTTCGAGAAATTCCTGCATACCAAGTATATCGGCCAGAAAAGATTTTCCCTGGAAGGCGGTGAAACCACGATTGCCGCCCTGGATTCCATCATCAATACCGCTGCCATCAATGGCGTAAAGGAAGTGGTGATCGGGATGGCACACAGGGGTCGCCTGAATGTGTTGGCGAATATCATGGGGAAAACCTATGAGCATATCTTCAGTGAGTTTGAAGGCACGGCAAAACTTGACCAGACTATGGGAAGTGGTGATGTTAAATATCACCTTGGATTTAGCAGTGAAGTAGAAACCCCTTCCGGCGAATCCATTCACCTCAAGCTTTGTCCCAATCCTTCGCACCTCGAAGCCGTTGATCCGGTGGTGGTGGGTTTTGCAAGGGCAAAAGCCGATGTGGTATATGAAAGTGAATTCGACAGGGTACTGCCTATACTTATTCATGGCGATGCTTCGGTGGCAGGGCAGGGAGTTGTTTACGAGGTATTACAGATGAGTGGGCTGGAAGGATATTATACCGGGGGAACCATTCATTTTGTGATCAATAACCAGATCGGGTTCACCACGGATTTTGATGATGCAAGAACTTCTGATTATTGTACTTCCGCTGCAGCCATGATCCAGGCACCTGTATTCCACGTGAATGGGGATGATGCAGAAGCGGTGGTGAAATGTGTTCAGATTGCCACCCGCTATCGCCAGCGGTTCAATTCCGATATTTTTATTGATATGGTTTGTTACCGCAGGCATGGACATAACGAGGGAGATGATCCCAAATTCACCCAGCCCGGTCTTTATGCCCTGATTGAAAAGCACCAGAACCCAAGGGAAGTGTATACGCATTTCCTGCTGGAGGCAGGAGAGGCTGATGCGAAGGAACTGGCAAAGGAGATGGAGAAAAAGTTCTGGGCCGACCTGCAGGAGAGACTGGATGATGTAAAGCAGAACCCTCTTCCTTATAAATACCAGCAACCCGAACTATGGTGGAAAAGCCTTAGAAAAGCGGTACCTGAGGATTTTGATGCTTCCCCGGCTACAGCTATTACACAGGATCAATTCACTACTATTTTCGATAGCATCATGAAATGGCCCGAAGATTTCAGGCCTTTAAAGAAAGTAGAAAAGATCATTAACGATAAGATCAAACTTTTCCGGGAAACGCAAAAAGTGGATTGGGCAACAGCAGAGTTAATGGCTTATGGAAGCATACTGCTGGATAACAATGATGTTCGGATGAGTGGACAGGATGTGAGAAGGGGAACTTTTTCGCACAGGCATGCCACGCTTCGTGATGAAGTGAATGATCGATCTTATAGCCGCCTCAGCAGGATACCCGGGGCAACAGGAAATTTCAGGATTTACAATTCTTTATTGAGTGAGTTCGCCGTACTTGGATTTGAATATGGATATGCCATGGCAAACCCCCATGCACTGGTATTATGGGAAGCACAGTTTGGCGATTTCGTCAACAGTGCACAGATCATCATTGACCAGTTCATCTCCAGCAGTGAACAGAAATGGAACAGGATGAGTGGAGTGGTAATGTTGCTGCCACATGGTTATGAAGGGCAGGGGCCCGAGCATTCCAGTGCAAGGATGGAAAGATTTCTCCAGCTTTGTGCAGAGCTCAATATGGTCGTAACAAATATTTCTACCGCTTCAAATTTCTTCCATGCATTGAGAAGGCAGCTGGCATGGCCTTTCAGGAAACCGCTGGTTAACTTTTCACCGAAGGCAAACCTTCGTTTACCTGCAACCTATTCCGGTAAGGAGGAATTCCTTGAGGGAGGTTTTAAAGAAGTTATTGATGACCCGCTTAGCCCTGATCCTTCTTCCGTAAAGAAAGTACTGTTCTGTTCAGGGAAGATCTATTATGACC
>JAEWIW010000110.1 GCA_023386855.1 Bacteroidota bacterium
TTGTTAAAAAAATCTATTGCACATCATCTTCAAAACATTATGTAACTCAATGCCAGCAAGGATTACGGCATATTAATCCATTCCTTTGTTATCAGTTGCAGGGCTGATTTTGGTCATGATCTGTAAAGAATACTTAGGCTAACTTGATAGTAAACCTTTAATCATGAAACCTGCCATTTATTCCAGGGATGAGGTATTGATTCAGCCGGTACCTACAGGGCCCTGCATTTCCCTTATCCTTCCTTTCGAGCCCAAAATGGGTTCCAAGGCTTTATTGCAGCAACGTCTTCAGCGATCCCTAAAAACGGTGGAAAAAGAACTGCTGAAAGCTTATCCGCCTTTTACTGCTGAAGTGATCATTAAAAAATTGAATACTCTTATCGGTACACTGGATTTTGCTACCTATAAAAAAAGCATTGCGATTTTTGTTTCTTCTGATATTGAAAGAGTGTATTACCTCGATTTCCAGGTTGAAGAAAAGGTCATTGTTGACCAGTCGTTCGAGATCAGGGATATTATCCTGAACAAGCAGATGAACAGGCAGTATCTTCTTTTATTGCTGGGCAGCGATAAGGCCCGCATATTTCTTTGTGAAGGGGAACATCTTGATCTTATCCTGGAAAACAATATCGACCGCATAAGGCAACAGGAGAATTCAAGTGAAAAGGTATCCAATTTTACAGATCCTGGAAGTTTCAGGGAAGTTCTTGACCGCAAATTCTATCGTTATATCGATAATGGCCTTTCCATTCTTATCAAGGCATATCCCGTTCCACTGATGGTTGCCGGTACAAAAAAGACCAGGGCGCATTTTATTGAAATGTCGCGCAACAAGCAAAGCATTGTTGAACTCATCAACGGTAATTACGTGGATGCCACGCAAGCCGACGTGCTTAAAATGCTGGAACCATACCTGAACGACTGGCAAAAAATCCGCGAGAAAGATCTGATGTTGCAGTTAGACCGGGCAATGAGTTCCCGTAAATGTGTATCGGGAATACGTAATGTTCATAAAGCCGCATCAAAAGGAAATGCCCGGCTGTTGCTGGTGGAAAAAGATTATATCTACCCGGCATTTATTGCCCCGCACAATGAATTGAAAATAGTAAAAAATGCTGAAGCGGGAAACGCTATGTATGTCAAGGATGCTGTTGATGATATTATCGAAAAGGTACTGGATCATGGCGGAGATGTTGAGTTTGTCAGCACCGGCCTGTTAAGCGACTATATGCATATAGCCCTGGTCACTTACTATTAATGCCATTGAAAAATTAAAACCTGAGATCATGTTAACTTATATAAAAAAATTCCGTGACCTAAGTATTGATGATATTCCGCTGGTGGGTGGAAAAAATGCTTCACTTGGCGAAATGTTCAGCAAACTGTCGGTTCATGGAATAGCCGTTCCAAATGGTTTTTCTACAACCTCTACGGCTTTCTGGATCTTCCTCGAAGAGAATAATCTCAAACAAAAACTGCATGAGCTTTTGCAGCAGCTCGACAGGCAGCGATTTTCTAACCTCAAGGAAATTGGCAGCCAGGCCAGGGCATTGATGATGAATGCCGTTATCCCATCCGATATGCAGGATGAGATCCTGGAAGCCTACCACGAGTTATGCGGTAAAGATTTTCTTCCTGTTGCGGTAAGAAGTAGTGCAACAGCCGAAGACCTGCCACAGGCCAGCTTTGCCGGGCAGCATGAATCTTACCTCAACATTTCCGGCGATAAAGAACTGTTGGTAGCCATACAGAAATGTTTTGCTTCACTTTATACCGACAGGGCCATAAAATACCGCGAAGACAATTGCTTTGCACATGAAAAAGTAGCGCTCGCGGTAGGTATTCAAAAAATGGTAAGGGCCGACCTGGCCAGTTCAGGAGTGATCTTTACCCTGGAACCAGAATCAGGATTTCGTGATGTTATCCATATCAGTGGGGTCTGGGGCCTGGGGGAAAACCTTGTCCAGGGTACCATAACACCTGATGAATTCCTTGTGTTCAAACCCACCCTTATCCAGGAAAAAAAATCCATACTGCAGAAAAAACTTGGCGACAAGGCACTGACCATGATCTATGCTGAACCGGGGTCAGCATCACCTACCATTAATATTCCCACTCCAACTGGAAAAAAAGATGAATATGTTTTGAATGATAAAGAAATTGTTCAACTCGCCACCTGGAGCCTGATGATTGAAGAACATTATGGTAAACCAATGGATATTGAATGGGCCAAAGATGGTATCACTAATGACCTTTATATTATCCAGGCAAGGCCCGAGACCGTTCAGTCGGCTAAAAATCCCATGATGCTTACTGAATACAAGTTGCTGAAAAAAGGAAAGCTGCTGGCTTCCGGGCAGGCCGTTGGGAATAAGATTGCCGTTGGAAGGGCAAGGGTTTTATCATCACCCAAAGAAGCAGATAGGCTAAAGGAAAACGAGATCCTGGTAACTGATCTTACCAGTCCCGACTGGGATCCCATTCTAAAAAATGCTTTGGCCATTATTACCAATAAGGGGGGAAGAACAAGTCATGCTTCCATTGTTGCCCGTGAGCTGGGAG
>JAEWIW010000195.1 GCA_023386855.1 Bacteroidota bacterium
ACCGGATACCTTAATCTTTTATTACTGGAAGCGTGGATTTGCGTACTGAATTATCTTTTTTGCAGGGTGGGGGTGAAATGGGGGAACTGACCCGCTGCTATAATTGGGAACAATCTTCTTTAGGCCCACCGGCCCAATGGCCACAAAGCTTGAGAACTACCCTGGGAATCCTGCTCCATTCTAAATTTCCCATGTTTCTTTTTTGGGGTAAGGATGCTGTATGTTTCTATAACGATGCTTACCGGCCAAGCCTTGGCAATAATGGCAAACATCCCTTTGCACTGGGTAAACCAGGGGTTGAGGTATGGCCAGAAATATGGAATGATATCAAACCCCAGATCGATACCATCATGGCAGGGGGTGAAGCCACCTGGCATGAAGACCAACTGCTACCGATATACCGGAACAATAAACTTGAAGACGTTTACTGGACTTACAGTTATAGCCCTGTTCTGGATGAAAGAGGTACACCGGCCGGTGTGTTTGTGACCTGTACGGAAACTACCCGGGAAGTATTGATGATCGGGGAACTGAAGGAATCCAATGAAAAAGCAAAACTGGCTATTGAAGCAGGCGACCTGGGTGTGGTGGAAGTGGATCTTGTAACCGAGGATGTGGTCATCTCCAACAGGATTGAACAGATGTTTAACCTGCCATCGGGCAGTGCCAGGTCGGAATTTTTACAGCTCATGCACCCCGATGATATTATCCTCAGGGAAAGAGCTTATGAAAAAGCTTACCAGGATGGACAGATAGAATATGAATCAAGGGTATTCAGGGATAATGGTGGTGTAAGATGGATACGCCTTAAAGGAACTGTTTTCATGGACCCTCAGGGGAAGCCTCATAAAATGGTTGCTGTTGTCCAGGATGTCACTGAGCAAAAAAATTTTGCTGAAGAGTTGAAGAAACAAGTGGCAGAAAGAACCGAAGAACTTGAAAAAGCACACCAGGCACTCTTCTCCTCCTATACTTACCTGCAGAATATCATCAATATTTTCACTACGCCCTTACAGGTGCTTGAGCCGGTTATAGAAAATGGTGATATTGTGGATTTTGTATATAAACTCACCAATGAGGCTTATGCTGCCTATGCAGGCGCTAAGCCGACAGAACTGGAAGGAAAAAAAGTGAGTGAATTTTTTCCAAATTATTTTTTCACCGACAGTTTCAAATACATTCGAGAGGTTGCTATTACGGGTGTATCAAAACTTTGGGATAATCATTATGCAGTTGATGGCTTAGATATTTACAATGAAATGGGGGCTGTTAAACTAAATGGCCAGGTAGTAGTTCATCTTACGGATTACACCCGTTTGAAAAGTCTCCAGATGGAACTGGTTCAAAATATTGATGAACTTAAACGTTCCAATGAAAACCTGGAAGAATTTGCACATGCTGCTTCCCATGATTTAAAAGAACCTATACGCAAAATTCAATTCTTCACAACACAGTTGAAGGACCAGTTTAGTATCCAGTTAAATGAAGACCAGCAACGTTGCTTTGAGCGCATCGAGAATGCCACGCAGCGAATGAGCAACCTCATTGATGATCTATTGATGTATTCACACGTAAGCCAGAGGCCTGTCCAGATGGAAGAGATAGATCTTGGAATGAAACTGAAAGGTGTAATTGATGACCTGGAGCTTGATATAAAGGATAAGAACGCGGTTATAAAAATTAATGATTTGCCAGTAGTAAAAGGGCATCGCCGCCAGCTTCAGCAGCTGATTCAAAACCTTTTAAGTAATGCCATTAAATACAGCAAACCAGGCATCCCTCCGGTAATTGAAATTGAATCTTCCATCGCCGAAGAAAATAACCGGCAATATCATTTAATCAGCTTCAGGGATAACGGGATCGGTTTTGATGAAGAGTATAGTGAAAGAATTTTTCAAATGTTTGTCAGGTTGCATGGCAAAAAGGAATATAGTGGAACTGGTATTGGTTTATCCATTGCCAGGAAAGTGGTTGAAAACCATAATGGCATGATCCGCGCAAAAAGTGTACCTGGTGAAGGTTCTACTTTTATGGTGTATTTACCTGTGTGATAGCTTAAACGTTAGTATCCCCGTTTCATCTGGTTTATTCTTTTAACCACCCTTTCGCAGCATGGTGGCAAATTCATTGGGTAAGGGACTTGCTTCTACCGCGCTCGCGGCTTTCTCCAAGTCATAATTGAATCGTATAAATTCTACTTTGATAGAGTCCTTATTTATGACAGAACAATTACTGTTGATGGTCAGCAATACATAACAGCCTCGCGGGTCGCCATCCTTGGGTTTTCCAACAGAACCAATGTTAATGGCATGGCGAAAAGCCTGCTGTCCATCCTTTTCATCTTCCAGGATACGGTGGAAAGGTTTATGTGTATGACCAAAGCACAGGATATCAGCGTTGGCCTCCTGCATGATCCTTAAAAAACTTTTTTCTTCCCTTTCTTCAAAAAGATATTCATTGATTTTCCTGGGTGAGCCATGTACCAAAAGAATATTCAGTTGATCATTATTCAACTGGAATTCTATACGGATATGTGCAGGCAGGGTGCGCAGGTAATTTCGTTCTGCTGGCTGAACAATAGAATCGGTATACCTAATGGATATATTACCCATCTCTTTTTCCTTTTCCGTTTTATAAGCACAGCCGCAATTGCCACTCATTAACCCGATGCCCTGGTCGTAATTGCCGGCAATGGTGGGTATTTTCCTGCTCCTGATGATATTGATGACTTCATTCGGCCATACATTATAGCCGACAAGATCACCAAGACAATAGATGGCATCAGGGTTTTGCTGATCAATGCTTTCCAGGCAGGATTCCAGTGCCGGCAGGTTTGCATGTATATCGCTGAACAAAGCTATTTTCATGATGACAGTGCAGTATTTTTTATGTTGGGATAATATTTTTTTCGAAGCCAGAAAGCAACATTTACCAATGCTATCAGTGCAGGAACTTCTACCAGTGGACCAATAACACCTGCAAATGCCTGCCCGCTGTTAATGCCAAAAACACCAATTGCCACAGCAATGGCCAGTTCAAAATTATTACCCGCAGCAGTAAACGCTATGGAAGCATTTCTTGAATAATCGGCGCCCATTCTTTTTCCAATAAAAAAACTGACCAGGAACATGATCACGAAATAAATTACCAGTGGAATAGCAATCCTTATCACATCAAAAGGAATACGAACGATCAGGTCTCCTTTCAGGCTGAACATGATTATAATGGTAAAGAGCAATGCAATTAATGTAACAGGTGATATGAAAGGAATAAATTTTTGCTGGTACCAAATATCTCCTTTCCATTTTCTCAATAACAGCCTGGTGAGTAAACCTGCCACAAAAGGTATTCCAAGATAGATAGCAACCGATGTTGCGATTTCAGTGATGGAGACATTAACCTCGGCGCCTTCGATTCCAAACAATGGCGGAAGCAGGGTGATGAATACATAGGCATATACACTGTACAGTAATACCTGGAAAATACTGTTTAA
>JAEWIW010000239.1 GCA_023386855.1 Bacteroidota bacterium
CCGTGCCACGGGGCCGTGGCACGGGGTCATAGTCCCCCTTACAAAAACGCAGGAAATGCCACCTTCCTCCACTTGCCGGAGAAGCAAATTTTCCAGTATAGTGCGTTGAGGCTCCGGGCCTGATAGCAACACAAGTATCTTCATTGCTGCAACCTTCGAAGGTAAATGCTGCAGCCGGGTTAAAGGACCAATATAACGGACAGGGATCGAGGGTAATTTATTTGGATGCGATAGTTTACCGGCGATAGCATTTTCTCCCTTATTGTCGGGAACCCAGCAAACCGAAAATTTATTAATGAGTTTATACAGCCGTTGCTGCGCAAAAGTATCAGCAATGCGCCCAAAACCGCTATGGAGGCCCAGTTGGTGGGTCATAAAGACTGAAGGAATGGCCACATTGAAAAAACCATACCTGTTATCCGAGATGATAAGGTCCACTTTATTTTGGTGAATAAATTCATCAAGCCACCTATATTCTGTCTTGATGGCTGTCAATATTTTCGGAACCTGGATAAGTAGACGGAATTTTGTAAAAATTTTATTCGAAGCGTATTTAATATTGTAGCCCTGCAACTCAATAAAACGGATCGTTGGAAATTCAGCAATAAGGATTTTTTTTTGGGTTGAATTACAGGCTACTATAACCTCACAGGAAAATTTCAATAAAATTTTAATGATGGGAATACACCGGGTTGTATGGCCCAAACCCCAGTCCAGTGGCGCAATGAGAACAGTTAGTGAGGCAACATCGGTAATAAATTTTTTGGCTTCGGCCACTACAGGGCAAATTTTTGCGTTAAAATAAATAAATTACTAACGTTATAGAAATGAAGAACAATAACCGTAGTTTTATCTTATTGTTATTTTTAGGTTTAATGCTGGCCAGCTGTGCTACCGGAAGCAAAATGGGAGGTAGCTCAAAGAATTGCGGCTGTGGTTTGCATAAAGGTTTTGTTGGTTATTAAATCCTATAAGATATGAAAAGGCCTAACAGGGATCTGCTTGTACTGGTAAAAGAGGACCAATTAAATCAGGACGCCATTGAGCATGAACTCAACCGGCTCAACCGTATATTGGTTAACCTCGAAACAGTTGACAATATTTGCCTGGCGCACGAGGTGGCTGACCTTAATCGTTATAAAATGCTGATGCGTTTCCAGCAGGTCAATGAGGTGATCCGCAAGAAGGATCTCAAGCCTTTCGTTTTTATCCTCAATAAAAATTGATCTTTCTTACCCATATCCTCAACTAAAGTTGACCTTTCTTACCGGTATCTTCAACAAAAATGATCTTGTTACCTAAGTGATTCCAGCGCGGATCTTAATTTTCCCAGCATCTCCCCGATTTCATTTTCTTTACAGGTTCCCACACTTAAGCGATACCATGAAGAAGTTTTTGCTGCTCCAAATGCATAGAAAGGCACTATCGCCAGGCTTGCTTCATTCAACAGGTAAGCTGTTACTTCCGACTGGTCTTTGATCAGGTCACCACCAGCAGTGGTTTTTCCTACCAGATCAAATTTTATCGTAAGATAAATAGCAGCCTGTGGGGCAATAGCATCTACCGGGAATCCATCTTTTTTAAGGGCCATGATGCCATCATAGATCCCTCTTAACCTGAACTCGATATCTTTTTTAAATTTTGCCAGGTAGCGATCAATGGCTTCCTCTTTTTGCAGGAAACTGGCCACCGCCTTCTGTTCAGCATTAGGTGCCCATGCACCAACATGGGTTAGTATGGATTTCATTTTAGCAATGATCCTCGCCGGGCCTGTTGACCATCCAACCCTTACTCCTGTTGAAGCAAAGACCTTACTGATGGCATCAATGAACACCGTATATTCTTTCATCCCCGACCTCAGGTTAACAGGGTCATAATGCCTGGTTTCACCATAGGTAAGATGCCAGTACATCTGGTCATACATCACGATGAGTTTTCTTTCACCTTCCCCTCTCCGGTCATTTTCTTCAATCACCATATCACAGATATCTTCCAGGTCCTTTTTGGAAAATGTAGTACCAGTTGGGTTAGAAGGAGAACAAAGGGTCAGCAGCGTGGCTCCTTTTAAGTGAGGCCTGATGGCATCGGCCGTAGGCATGAAGTTCGAATCTTCTGTGGCTTCAATCACCACATGTTCACCCTCCACGAAATGGGTATAATGGTTATTGTTCCAGGATGGAACGCCATAAATAACCTTGTCACCTTTATCGCAAACCGCCCTGAACAACGCATAGATCAAGGGTCTTCCGCCGGCTGCCACCAATATTTCATCCGTTCCAAATTTCAATCCCTGCCTTTTTTCAACAAAGGAAGTGATCGACTGGCGGAGGTCGAGATTACCTTCGGCCAAGGGGTAATTGGTAAAATGATTACGGTAGGCCAGCACGATCTCATCTTCCAGTTCCTGGGGTATGGGGAAAATGGACGGATCAAAATCACCCACGGTAAAATTGTAAATCTTTTGTCCCTGGCGGATCTTTTCACGGATCTCCCCACCCAGTTTTACGATTTCCGATCCGATCAGCGTTTCCGAGAGTTGCGATAATTTCATGACCTGTTTTTAAAATGAAATGGAGAGGCAGTGAATTCCTGCTCTCCACTTCAAAATTATGCCTAAAGCGGTGTATAATCCTTAAATAGTTTAACCGGGTTCTTTTCATTCAGCTGCCGGAATGATGCCCATGGACCTTCAAAAAAGTTATTAATCCTTTTTATGGCCTCATTCAGCATGGCTTCACTGTTTTGTACCAATGTCATCTCCTGGTTACCAGGCTTCACCGTTTTTGATTGAATGGTTGAAATTGCCAAACCGTATTGGTTGGCAACAGTGATCTGTGGTACCATTCCATATCCCTGGCGGGTCTGTTTCTTCCCAACAATATATTCGCGGATCTGCTGGATGGAGTCAAGCATTTTTTTAGCCGCTTTCTTAAGCGTATCGGCAGGATTCCCCTCCATATCTTTCAGTTGTTCCTGGATCTTGTTTACCGTGGTCTCCGCTTCGGTCAGCCGGTCCATTCCTTCAACCAGCTTTGATGCCTTCTCCCGCAATGGCTTTTGTGCCGCACGTTGTGCCAGTAAGATCCCGGTTTTATCCCCAAGCCTTGGATCCGCTTTGACTGTAACCCAGGTAGAGTCGAATAATTGTCCGTTCGACAATACCACTTTATACTTACCGGGAATCACGCCATTGCCTCCTGGCTCAGGTGCGTTTTCCTTAGGCTTTGGACTGCCAATTCCGCGATAGCCTTTTTCATCCAGTCGCCATATCATCCTGTTGAAACCTGTATCAGCCTTCCACTGGAGGTTTCTTACCTGTTCATTTTTATCATTGTAAATGCGGACCTGGATGGTATCCAATCTTTTTTCCTCTTTCTTACCTGGTTCAAAATAATAGCTGATCAAAGCACCTGTAGGCCTGTTCGGGGCATCCCATAATCCCCAGTTGCTATAATCGTATCCCGGTGCATTTTTGGTTACGGCCTGGTAAGAATCAGGGATATCGAATACTTTCAGTGAACTTTTCAGCACGCCTTTATTGGCGGCCAGTGCACGAAGCGGCCTGATATTATCCAGGATATAAATTGAGCGTCCGAAGCTGGCGATTGCAAGGTCGCCCTCCCTTTCCTGTATGGCAAGGTCGAATGTGGACACGGATGGATAACCATTCTTCCATTGCTGAAAGCTTTCTCCATTGTCCATGCTCACCCATAAGCCATGTTCAGTACCTACGAAGAACAGGTTTGGTTCGGCAGGATCCTGCAAAACGCAAAGCGCATAACCTTTTACTTTCTTTTCGTCCACCAGCCTTGTCCAGCTTTTACCATAATTAGTTGTCCTGAAAATGTACGGCTTAAGATCGCCCCTGCGGTAATCATTGGCCACCACGAATGCTTCACCTTGCCTGTGTTTGGATACCGTGATCTGTGGAATCCAGGCGCCTGTTGGCATTCCGGGTATTTTCCCCCTGAAATTGGTCCAGGTTTTACCGCCATCACGGGTAAGCTGAACATTACCATCATCGGTTCCAATCCAGATAACCCCCTGCTCTTTCGCAGAGGGAGCGATGGTCATGATGGTGCAATAATTCTCGGCACCGGTAATGTCGATGGAAATACCACCATTGTTCGACTGGTCGATCTTCACACTATCGTTGGTAGTGAGGTCGGGTGAAACTATATTCCAGCTATTTCCCTTGTCGGTACTTTTATGCAGGTACTGGCTACCAAAATAGATCGTTTTTTTATCAAAGGGATCCTGTGCAATGGCCGCATTCCAGTTAAAGCGCAGCCTGTTGGCAGTATCCAGCATTGGGGGTTTATTGAACGTGTTCTCACCGGTGGGAACATGGATGCGTCCTACGTTTCCGCCCTGGCTCATGGCATAGACCCAGTTGGGGTCCTCGGCATCAGGCATCACGTCAAAGCCATCACCACCCCATAGGTTTTCCCAGTAATAATTGCGTATTCCGCCATCGATCCATGTATAAGCCGGCCCTCTCCAGCTTCCATTATCCTGCATACCTCCCATTACATGATAAGGTATTTGGTCATCAACATTGATATGATAGAATTGTCCTACAGGTATCTTTTCATCGAACTGCCAACTCTTACCGCGATCACGGGTAATGCCGATGCCGCCGTCATTGCCGTCAATGATAAAATTGGGATCATTGGGATTGATCCAGAAAGCATGGTGGTCGGGGTGGATGCCATTATAAGGGATCACCACTTTAAATGATTTTCCCCCGTCTTCACTGGCTGCGATCATCTGGTAGATCAGCCAGAGGCGGTTTTCATTTTTAGGATCAACAGCGATATCCTGGAAATAAAAGGGCCTGTTGTTCACCCATTGAGGTTCATTGTTCACCATTTCCCAGTTGAAGCCGCCATCGGTGCTGCGGTATAAAGCGTTCTTTTTCGATTCAACAAGCGCATAGACATAGTCGGGATTGCTTCGGGAAATAGCAAGACCAATGCGGCCATAATCGCCTTCGGGAAGGCCTTCGTTCTTGCCAAGCTTTTTCCAGTTTTCCCCTCCATCATAGGTTACATAAAGGCCACTACCCTTGCCTCCACTGCTGAAACTCCAGGGATTGCGGTAATGCTGCCACATGGCAGCGAATATCTTCTTCGGGTTAGAAGGATCCATGATCATATCGGCTACGCCGGAGCTATCGTTGGTGTAAAGGATCTTCTTCCAGGTCTTGCCGCCATCCTTTGTTTTGAATACGCCTCTTTCATTATGCGCTGCATAGGGATTGCCGATCACGCCGGCATAAACGGTATTAGGATCAGAGGGATCAATGAGTACGCGATGGATATTGCTGGTCTTTTCAAGTCCCATGCATTGCCAGCTTTTTCCTCCATCAATGGTTTTAAAGATGCCTGCTCCAAGGTTAATGGAATTGCGTGGATTTCCTTCGCCGGTTCCGGCCCAGATCACTGAAGGATTATCTTGTTGAATGGCCACAGAACCAATGTTCAGGGTGGGTTGATCATCAAAAAGAGGTAGCCATGAGGAGCCGCCGTTCACCGTTCTCCAAACCCCGCCCGATGCGGATCCCAGCACAATATATGAGGGGTCATTTGCAAGGGCATCAATTGCAGTGATCCTTCCACTCATGCTGGCAGGACCAATTGCACGGGGTTTCCAGTTTTTAAATTCTTTCGACAGGTCTACCTGCTGTGAAAAAACAATATTGCAGGTTAACAGTAATAATCCAGGTAAAATAAACTTCATGAAGCGGTTGTTTAAAGGCCTAATATACCAAGGAAGATGGCACTGCAGGCAATTAAATTTTCTGTCGGATAATTGGATAAATTGCATTTTTAATTAATGCCAATGATCCTGCGATCCCTGAAAAGAATTTCCGTACTGCTTGTGCTTCTTGGGTGTTCCTTTATAAAGGTGCAGGCACAGTATAATATAAAAGTGCAGGTAAAGCCCTACCAAAACCAGTATATATACCTCGGCTATCATTATGGAAAAGTGAAGGCCCTTGCCGATTCAATAAAACTGGATGAGCAATCGACAGGCACTTTTAAAGGAAATAAATTACTCCCCGGTGGAATCTATTTTATCGTTTCACCCAATAAGGAAATATTGTTCGAGCTGCTGCTCGATAAGGACCAGGACTTTTCAGTTGTGGCGGAAAAGGACAAGCTGCCCAATGGTATTAAGTTTACCGGCTCAGCAGAAAATACCGGCTTTCAAGCTTATGGAGTGATGGCATCCAGGACCGGGCAGGCAGTGCAGGAAATGCAGGAAAAATTAAAACAGGGATTGAACAGGGACGACTCAATGGCGCTGGTTAAAAAGACCAGGACACTGAACGACCTGATGCAATTGTACCGCGACAGTATTGCAAAGGCGAACCCAACCTCCTTTCTTGCCTCACTATTCAATGCCATGCGCGAGCCTGTAGTTCCAAAGCCAACTTCGGAACAACAAAAAGATAGCCTGTTTGGATATCATTATTTCAAATCGCATTACTGGGATGGGGTGTCCTTCAGCGATGAGCGACTGGTAAGGACACCTTTCTTTGAAATGAAGCTGGATAAGTATTTCCGCGACCTGGTAGTGCCGGAGCCCGATTCGATCATAAGGGAAGTAGATAATATGTTGCTGCAGGCAAGAACATCACCGGAAATGTATCAATACCTGATGGTGAAATTTGTCCAGAAATATATCCAGCCAGAGTATATGGGACAGGACGCGGTATTCGTTCATCTCTTTGATAAGTATATCAACACGGGCAAGGCCACATTTTTTACAAAACAGTACAGGGATTTTATCGATAAAAGAGCTTATAGCCTGATGGCCAACCTTATTGGACGGCCGGCAGCGGATATGGATATGGTGGATTCTGCGGGAAAGCGATTCAACCTTTATGATGTCAAAGCGGATTATACGGTTGTGGTATTCTGGGATCCCACCTGTGGCCATTGCAAGGAGATCATTCCTAAAGTAGATTCCATTTACAAGGCAAAATGGAAAGCACAGGGAGTAAAGATTTACGCGGTGAAAGTGGATGGTCCGCACAATGAATGGCTTAAGATGATTAAGGAAGATCATCTAAACGACTGGTACCATGTTTACCAGCTTCCTTCCACTACCGATGCCATCAATAATGCCGGAAGGCCTGGTTTCAGGCAGTTATATGATGTGTACCAGACGCCGGTGATCTATCTCCTGGACCGCGATAAAAGAATCATAGCCAAGAAGCTGGGGTATCTTCAGCTCGATGATGTACTCCAGTTAAAAATCAAGAACAGGAACCAATGATGAAATTATTCTATACTGTTTTATTTTTTTTGGCCGCTACTAACGGTCATGCACAAACGCTTTTTACTGTTGCAGGGAATCCTGTATCTCAGCAGGAGTTCATGGAGGCCTATCATAAGAATGAGCCCACAGCAAAGCCTTCCGATTCAGCATTGAGGGCTTATCTCGATCTTTTTATCAATTATAAGCTGAAGGTTCATGCAGCCAGGATGGAGGGCCTGGATACTACAGCGCAGCAGGCAGCGGATATAAAAAATTACAGGGAGCAGGTGATCCTCGATCATTTGAAAAAATCAGGCGCAGCAAAAAAGATATTGGAAGAAGAAATTGATCATTCAGGAAAAGAGATCCTGGCCGGTCATATTTTCATCCCCGTAGATTATCGCTCCGATAATGATGAACAATCTGCTTTTCAAAAGATCAACCAGGCTTATGATGCTTTAAAAAAAGGCGAAGCTTTTGAAGCTGTTGCAAAAAAGTATTCAGGTGAACCCAATGTAAAAGATAATAAAGGTATCATCGGTTATGTATCAGCGTTAGTTCTTCCATACGAGATCGAATCGGTATTATTTAATACATCAAAGGGTAAAGTATCCAAACCCTTCCAGACAAAATTCGGGTGGCATATTGTAAAAAATATCGATGAAAAAGCATCAGATGGAACAGTAAGTGTTGCGCAGATCCTGCTTGCTTTTCCACCTTCTGCCAACGCGCAGGAAAAAGAGAAGACCAGGACAACGGCAGCTTCCCTATATGCCCAATTGCAGAATGGGGCTGATTTTGAGGAACTCGCAGAAAAGAACAGTGATGATTTGCTGTCCAGGTCAAACAAAGGCGTTATACCTTATTTCAGCAAGGGCGTTTATAGCGAACCTTTCCAGCAGGAAGCATTTGCACTGAAAGAAATTGGAGAGTTAAGCAGGCCATTTGAGTCGGCATATGGTTATCATATTCTAAAGCTTGTGGGCAAAAAGAAGCCGGGCACTGAAGAATTTAATAAGGACCTGGAGCAGGATCTGCAAACGGCCGACAGGGAATATATCCTTCTTGATGCAGTAGCGGAGGAAGCCAAACATAAGATTCGCTTTAAGGAAGGTTCAGTGGATGCAGGGCAGCTCGACCAGTTCACCAGGAATGTTTTAAAGCACCCAGGCAGCCAGGCCATGCAGGGGCTGAATGGCTCATCCATGCTCTTTTCCATTGAAGGAAAGAAATATACCGTAAAGGATTACCGCGATCATCTTGTTGATATGGCAAGATCAGGAAATAATGTATCGCAGCCAGCTTCTCTCTTTTATAAACAATACTTGAATTCTTTATTGCTGGATTATTATATGCAGCATCTTGAACAATATGATGAAGCCTTCAGGCAGCTCATGAAAGATTTCAGTGAAGGCAATTTATTATTCAGCGCTATGAATGAACATGTATGGGCCAGGGCCGCTGCCGATACTAATCGGTTGAAACAATATTATGCGCAGCATAAGGATAACTATTGGTGGAATAATAGTGTTGATGCCATATTGTTTTCTTCATGGGATGAAGGACAGCTGCTGCAGATGCGTGGAAAACTGCAAGACAATGCCGGCAACTGGAGAGCATTGGTTGATGAATATGCAGAAAGCATCCAGGCCGATTCGGGAAGGTTCGAGATCGAGCAGTTTCCAATAAACATTGAAAATGTTCATGTCCTTCCAGCCCTTACTTCCATTCAAAAAGATGAACAGGGAGAAAATCATTTAATGGCGTACATGATCCGGCTTTATAAGGAAAGGTCGCCACGTGAATACAAAGATGCACAGGGCCTTGTGCTCACTGATTACCAGAACCAGCTGGAAAAAGAATGGTTGGCGGAATTGAAAAAGAAATATCCCGTGGCAGTGAATGAAAAGGTTTTCCGGTCATTATTGTAGTAATGATCGAACTCCCATATGCATCAATGGGAGTTTATATGAATCAATGATCGAGTTCTGAAATCATCATAGACACGGTAAACAAACTTTAAACAAGTTTAGAGGATCTCTTTCACCGCATTCCAGATCACCTTTGGTTTACCGAGGGTGTAATAATGTAATACAGGAACACCATGTTTTTTCAATTCTCTTGATTGCTGTACAAGCCACTCTGTACCTATTTGCTCTACGTCAACATCAGACCTGCAATTATTGATCTCGTTGATCAGTTCATTGGGAATATCCACATGGAAGGTTCTTGGAATAACCTGCAATTGCTTTTTTGAAGTGATGGGTTTTAATCCTGGTATGATAGGAACATCAATGCCTGCTTCCCGGCACCGCTTTTCAAATTCGAAGAATTTGCGGTTGTCGAAGAACATTTGGGTAACGATATAATCTGCACCGGCGCAAACTTTTTCTTTAAGATAAGTGAGGTCGGTATCAAGATTAGGCGCTTCGAAATGTTTTTCGGGATAGCCCGCAACCCCGATAGAGAACTTGGTGCGAAAGCCATCACGGATATCTTCTTCCAGGTAAATACCATTGTTCAGGTTCACCACCTGTTTAAGTAGGTCGATAGCATAGCGGTGACCATCAGGTTCCGGTTCAAAGATGGTTTCATTCCTTGCCGCATCTCCTCTTAATACCAGCACATTATCCACCCCGATAAAATTCAGGTCGATCAATGCATCTTCGGTTTCACGTTTGTTGAAACCCCCGCAGATCAGGTGTGGAACGGCATCTACATGGTAATAGTTCATTATTGCCGCACAGATCCCTACTGTTCCAGGGCGTTTTCGAACTTCCACTTTATCGAAAGTGCCATCCGCTTTTTTCTTGAACACGTGTTCACTTCGATGGTAAGTAACATTTATAAAGGATGGCTTGAATTCCATCAGTGGATCAAGGTGTTCATAGATTGAATTGATGGTCTTCCCTTTCAAAGGTGGGAGTATCTCAAAAGAAATCAGGGTATCTTTTGCCTGCCTTATATGATCGATTACTTTCATGTTTGAAATTGGACGCGAAAATAAACCAGTAATTCCGATTGGCAAACTCTGTTAAATTGACTTTCTGACGGGTGAGTATAGGTCAATTCGGTTATTTTTGCCGGAAACCAAAGGAATTTGTCAAGCGAAATCACCACCAGCGACCTTGTAAAGATTTACCGAAACAGAACGGTTGTGAATCATGTTTCCATTAACGTGAAGCAGGGAGAGATCGTGGGCCTGCTTGGACC